>JAEEOX010000137.1 GCA_016284485.1 Bacillota bacterium
GCCGATCTGGCAGATGAAGGCCAGAAGCACTATGAACAGGTAGTCCGTGGCCGGATATCCCAGCACCGGCGTGCCCGTCACGATCACTGCGATGACGAAGCAGATCCAGCAGCTGAGGAAAACCAGGAACACGTAGGTCTTGCCCTCAACGCCCTGGCGGGCTTTTTTGCCGATGGCGAAGTAGATGCCCATGAAAACGCCGGACAGGAAGGCCAGTATGTAGCCTACGGCTCTGCCGTCCGTGAAAGCGCTCAGGTCAGAGCAGGTCATGTATGTCCCTGCGGCAAGAGCGATGACTATGGCAGCGATGGCCTTGCCGGGGACTTTCTTTTTGTAGATGAATACGGTTATCGCCAGTACCACCAGCGGGTGGAAGGCGGCCAGCACCGCAGCTGCAGACACGTTGGCGTACTTAACCGACGTGAACCAGCAGAAGAAGTGCATGAACAGGAACACGCCTGTGAGTCCGCAGAGGAGCAGGGTCTTCCCGGGAAGTTTCAGCATGGCTTCACGCTGTTCCCTGTTCTTGAGCACGGGCACCGCGAAGAAAGGCAGCGCCACAGTAAGCCTGCCCAGGCCGATGACCAGGGCTGAGGCTGTTATCTTTGCAGCCAGCGGTCCCGAAGCGCCGCCGCAGAACACAGCGACGATCACCAGGATCCTGGCGTATTTTTCAATAAAACTCTTCTTTTCCATTAAACGATATCTATTCTTCGATGATCTTTCTCAAATTCACGTCGTAGGGCGGTCTCACGATGCCCTTCTCCGTCACCACCGCAGTGATGTACTTGTGGTCCGTCACGTCGAAGGCGGGGTTGTATGTCTTGGCCCCCTCAGGCGCCATGGGCTTCTCGTACCACATGTTTTTGATCTCATCGCCCTCCCTCAGCTCAATGGGAATATCAGCTCCCGTGGGCGTATCCAGATCGATGGTGGACGTGGGGACGAACATATAGAAGGGAATGCCGTACTCTTTGGCAAGGATGGCTACGCCGGAAGTGCCGATCTTGTTGGCTCCGTCGCCGTTGGCGGCCATTCTGTCGCAGCCCACCACCACGGCGTCTATCCAGCCGTTCTTCATGACGATGGAAGCCATGTTGTCGCAGATAAGGGTGGTGTCCACGCCGTTCTTAACCAGCTCCCATGATGTGAGCCTTGCCCCCTGAAGCAGGGGTCTGGTCTCGTCACAAAACATCCTGAACCCGTAGCCTCTCTCCTGTCCCAGGTGGATGGGTGCCAGACAGGTCCCGTACTTGGATGTGGCGATGGTCCCGGCGTTGCAGTGGGTCAGCACGCCCATGCCGGGCTTCAGAAGTTCCAGGCCGTACTCGCCCATGGCCATACAGGCAGCCACGTCTTCCTGATGGATCTTGACGGCTTCTTCTCTCAGAAGGTTCTTCATGCCTTTGACAGTGATGATCTCACCTGCTTCCACCACATCTGTCGCCTTCTTCACCAGGCGCTTAAGCGCCCAGCTCAGGTTCACCGCAGTGGGACGGGATGAGTTGATATAGTCGGCGGTCTCCTTTATGAAGGCCAGGAACTTCCTGACATTCTCTTCCCTGTGGCAGCCGAATCTTTTGCTGTTGTTCATGTCGCCGCAGACGCTGTCCGGATAGGGGCAGAAGTCCTTGGTGGCGATATAGAGCCCATAGGCCGCGCACACGCCGATGGCCGGGGCGCCTCTCACTTTAAGTTTCTTGATGGCGTCCCAGACGTCTTCCTTGGTTACAAGTTCCTCGGTGACCTCCTCGTTGGGAAGTCTGGTCTGGTCAAGAATATATAATCTGTCATTTTCAAACCAAAGGGGTACAACTTCCAGCATCTCGTCCTCCCGGATCATTTATTTCCCGCTCCCCGAAGGGAGTCAGTAAAAACACTGCCATATATTATATCACATTTCTCTTCTCAGTTAAATGTTGATCTCGCCTTCCAGCACCATAATTCCTCTGCCGCCCACTCTGATGAGGCAGTTTTCTCCGTCAGCCTCGATGTGGGTAAGGATGGCAGAGGGTCTTCCCATCTTTTCGCCCTGAATGATCTTGACGTCGTCTCCGGATCTCACGAAGCCGTTGAGGTATCCGTAGTATGTGAGGGCACCGTTGGAAGTGCCTGTGGCAGCCTCTTCATCGATGTCGTAGAGGGGCGCGAAATTCCTGGCGTGAGCCGTGGCGTCGTCCCCCTCCAGCGTGAAGGCGTGTACGCCTACCACCTCATATCTCTCAGAAAGTTTCGACAGAGCCGGGAAATCGGGGGCGATATCGTCCAGATCCTTCAGGGTCTTAACAGGCATCATGATGTCCGGAAGTCCCGTGGAGATCATCTGGGGCAGGAGTTCCAGGCCCGCAGCCTTCTGGGCAGCGTAGTCCAGACCCATGATCCCATAGAGTTCCTCCAGCTTGTCCTCCTCGGTGATCTCGCCGATCTTGACGGGTTTGGCCATGTCCATGAGGATCCTGTCGCCGTCCACGTCCACGTAGATGTCTCCCGAAATGGTATGGTTCAGGAAGGTGCCGTCACCTATGTATCCGCCGTATCTCAAAGCCGCAAAACTTCCGATGGTGGCGTGTCCGCAGAGCTCCACCTCGGCCGCAGGCGTGAAATACCTGATGTTGAATTCCTTTTCTCCAAGCCTTTTGATGAAGGCTGTCTCGGAGTATCTCATCTCCGCAGCGGTCTTCACACAGGTCTCATCGTCGGGGAAATCCGCCCCCTCGGGAAGGATCACCACCCCTGCAGGGTTTCCTCCGAAAATCACGTCCGTAAAAGCGTCTACCACAAAAATCTTCATAAGCCTACCTCCTATATCCTTGTACGGATCTCTTCTTCGGTCTCTCTGACCAATTCCTCCAGTTCTCTGGACGAAAGCCTTACCGCTCCGCTGCCCAGAGCCGACATCTGCACCTGCCTGTCCGAGGTCACCACGCTGATGTCGTATTTTTTGCCGTTGTGATATATGAATTCCTCTATGAACCTGTCAGCGGTCTGGGCTTCCCCGGTGTAGATCACCCTCAGGTCTTTCTCGTACTTCTCCCGGGATCCCGGGCTTCCCTTCACCCGGTATCCGTCGAACACCAGGACAACCGTGATGCCGGTGTATCCCTGATAGTTCTGGAGACTGTCTATCAGGGCATCCCTGGCTGAGTCTATGTTCACCTGGGCCAGGCTCTTGAGCCTCTCCCAGCTGAAGATCACATTGTATCCGTCCACCACCATGTAGGGCGGCTTCTTCTGGACGGGTTTGGTGGGCTTAGGTCTTGCCTGTGCGGAAGACTGGTCTTCGTCCTCCTTGGGCCGCCTGGTCTTGGCTGCCCTGGCCGCCTTCCTCAGCTGCTCATCGCGCTTGCTGACACCGTAGGTCATCTCGAAGATCCTCTTCAGATCCTTTTCGGTGCCGCCTATGCTCACCGGACCTCCTCCTGAATACGCCGTATAGTTCTCGTCCTCTTCAGGCTTCGGCTTGAGATAGCTTTCGGTCCGTGCGAGACTGTCCACCATGTCCCACTCCACGTAGGTCCCTGCTCCCCCTTCGGTGAACACGGAGCCGCAGGGGTTCCACTGATCAAGGTCGGGGTCGTAGCCTTTCTCAGCCACCACCTCTTCAGTGTTGTGACAGGGTCCGTATCCTGCAATGCGCGCCTCGAACCTGCCCATGCCTTCGGTGAAACTGTTGAGTTCTGACTGATAATCTCTGAGGGTCGCCACCGGTCCGTGGCCGGCGATCACCACCATATCGGCGGACTGGCCTATTCTGCGTCCCGCCTCCTCTATCCTGCACCTGGCGCCCAGACGCTCCATGTCAGTCATGACCCGGCCGATCTTGGTCCTGGGTACGGTGATGACGAAGTCGTACATGGGTTCCAGCAAAACTTCCTTTCCCTCGTCCAGAGCCCTTCTCAGTCCCTGACGGACGGCTCTGTAGGTGGCCTGCCTGAAGTCCCCTCCTGAGGTATGCTTCAGGTGAGACCTGCCATCGGTCAGGGTGATTTTCATATCGGTAATAGCCGATCTTGTCAGAGTCCCCTTGTGCTGTCTCTCCTGAAGGTGCTGCATTATGAGATTCTGCCAGTTGGAGGCCAGAACGTCGGTGCTCAGCTTGGATGCGAACACCAGGCCGGAGCCTTCAGGAAGAGGCTCCAGTAGGAGCCTCACCTCTGCATAGTGGCGGAGAGGCTCGTAATGCCCCACTCCCTCAACGGGAGCGCTTATGGTCTCCTTGTATATGATCCTGCCCTGTCCCAGTTCCACATCGATGTCCAGCCTGTCCCGGATCCTCCTGATAAGAAGATCCTTGCCCAGTTCTCCCATGATGCTGACCCTGATCTCTCTGGTGGATTCTTCCCAGCCCACCTTGAGAGAGGGATCTTCCTCTTCAAGCTCCCTGAGTACGGGAAGCACCCTCATGGGATCCTCCCCCCGGGGAAGGATGAGTGAATACGAGACCGCCGGCTCCATGACGGAAGCAGTGTCCTGGTCCCTGTGGGAACCCAGGGCCTGCCCGGCGTAGGTCTCGTTCAGTCCCAGCACCGCCGCCAGCGTTCCCGCCGGAGCCTCGGATACTGTCCTGAACTTGTTCCCCTGATATATCCTGATCTGCTCCACCTTTTCCTCCAGGGCATCGGTCTCCTCCGAACCAAGCCTGGTCTCTATGAGCATCTTTGTCTTGAGGACTCCGCCGGTGACCTTCAGGTGAGTCAGGCGGTTCCCCTTTATATCTCTCGTTATCTTGTATACTCTGGCGCCGAATTCTTCGGGATAGATTCGATCAGGCGCCATCCTGTCCAAAACATCCAGAAGTTTCTCCAGTCCCTCCATCTTAAGGGCTGATCCGGACACCACCGGAAACACCTCTCTGTTCTGAACGGCTTCCCGGAGGGAATCCTCCGATACGCTGCCGCCTGCGAAAAACTCCTCCATGAGGCTCTCCGAACAGGAGGCCAGATCTTCCCTGAGAGCATCCTCGTCCTCTTCGAAATCCACCGCCCCCGGCATGACTTCCCTGAGTTCTCCCATAACGCTGTTCTTGTCCGCCCCGTTCATGTCCATCTTGTTGATGAAGACCACGGTGGGCACCCGGTAATGGTCCAGAAGCTTCAGTATGGTACCGGTATGGCTCTGCACACCCTCGGTACCGCTGACCACCAGCACAGCCATGTCTATGACAGAGAGGGGTCTCTCCATCTCCGGGCTGAAATCTCTGTGGCCCGGCGTATCCACCAGGGTGAACTCCGTTCCGCCGTATGTAAAACCGGCCTCGCCGCTGAACACGGTGATGCCTCTCTCCTGCTCCATGGGGTCGAAGTCAAGAAGCGTGTCTCCCTTATCCACCCTTCCGGCCTGCCTCAGGGTCCCGGTCAGGTACAGCAGTCCCTCGGATAAAGTTGTCTTACCGGCGTCCACGTGGGCGAAGACGCCGATGATCTGACGTTTCATTTTTTGCGCTGAAACTCCAAAAACATCTAAAAAGCCGGAGT
>JAEEOX010000138.1 GCA_016284485.1 Bacillota bacterium
TCTCTGGATTCCTCCCCTCCCGCCTCTGCAGCGTTCTCTCTGGCGATCTTCACGGCGTCTTTGTCTATGTCCGATCCGAAGATCCTGAGATCGTCTCTGGGAGTCATCTGCCTGTAGCATCTGGCCCGCTCTTCCTTCACGATGGATCTGTCCACCGCCTCCCAGGATTCAAAGGCGAACTGTCTGGAAAGTCCGGGTGCGATGTTTTGGGCGATCATGGCGGCTTCTATGGGGATGGTGCCCGAGCCGCAGCAGGGATCTGCCAGGACTCTTCCCGGTTCCCAGAAGCTGAGTTCCACCATGGCTGCAGCAAGGGTCTCCTTGAGAGGGGCCTTGCCGATGAGTCTGCGGTATCCTCTTTTGTTCAGGCCGGGACCCGTTGTGTCCAGGGTGATCACCGCCCTGTCTTTGTGGAGGGATACCTTCACGTCAAAGGGGGCTCCCGTCTTGGGGAACCGATCTATGGGGTAAAACTCTCTCAGCCTGTCTATCAGAGCGCGCTCGGCCACCTTCTGTATGGCAGGCACCGAGCTGAGCTTGGACTTCACGGACACGGCGTTCACAGTGAAGTTGCCCTCCATGGGGATCCACTCCTCCCAGGCTACGCCCTTCATGGTCTGATAAATGTCCTCGAACTCCGTGGCTCTCACGTCCGCCATGACGATCTGCACCCTGTCGGCTGTCCTGAGCCACAGATTGGCCCGGACGGCGGCACGGAGGTCTCCCTCGAAGATCACCCTTCCGTCTTCAGTTTTAAGGGCCTTGTATCCAAGGCCCTCTATTTCTCTTCTGGCTACGGCTTCCAGTCCGAATGTGACCGCTGCCGCGATTTCCATCTTCATGTTGCTTTCCCTAGCGTTTGTTGGATTCTACGAATCTCTTTATCTTGTGAGCAGTATTCTTCTCGAAGTCTTCCGTCCTCACGCTTATCTTCTTGATGCACTTGAAGGAGGGAAGCTTGGAATTGATCTCGTCCACGTACTTCCAGAGAAGCGCCTTGACCTTTTCCTCGTCCTTGGCGTCTTCCGCGCCCAGAGCGGCTTCCAGGGCCTCTGTATCAGGTCTGATGGAGGCGACTATGGTGCTGTCCTGACCGTCTTCGTCAGCCTCGGCCCAGACCATGGATTCTGCCACCAGGTCCACCTTGCCCAGGAGGTATTCAAGCTCCTCAGGAAATACGTTCTTGCCGTTGGCTGTGATGATGACGTTCTTCTTCCTGCCTGTGATGTAGATGAAGTCTTCGTCGTCGGTGTAGCCCAGGTCGCCTGTGTGGAACCAGCCGTCCACTATGGACTCTGCAGTCTGCTCAGGCATCCTGTAATATCCCATCATGACGTTTCCGCCCTTGATGCAGATCTCTCCTATTCCGTCCTCGCCCTTGTCTGCGATCTTCACCTGCATGCCGGGCATGATGTGGCCGACAGAAGCGTTTCTCATATATTTGTGATTGTCCGGGTTCAGTGCTGCCATGGGGGCGCACTCTGTGAGTCCGTAGCCCTGCACTGCGATCATTCCCAGGTCATTGAAGAACTGAAGGATGTCCGGGTCGATGGCGGCTCCTCCGGAGATCACCACTCTCATGCGGCCGCCGAAGACGTTTAAGATGTCCTTTAAGAATTTTTTGTTCAGGTCAATACCCACCTTGGAGGTGAATTTGTTGAGCTTAAGCACAGTGCTGACTGCCTTCTCCTTGCCCTGTTTCCTCACGTTCTTCATGATGGCCTTGTACAGACTCTCGAAGATGAGGGGAACGCCCAGGAACATGGTGGGTCTGGTCTCCTGCAGGTTCTTCTGGATGTACTTGAGGCCTTCGCAGTAGGCAATGGATGCGCCCTTGTAGAGGGGCATCAGGAAGCCGCAGGTGCACTCGTAGGTGTGATGAATGGGAAGTACGCTGAAGAATACGTCCCAGGTATTTACCGTCAGGATGGTGGGTGCGCTCATCAGGTCGAAGCAGATGTTGTACTGAGAGATCATGACGCCCTTGGTGAGTCCGGTAGTGCCGGATGTAAAAAGCAGCGCCGCCATGTCGTCTCCGATGACCTCAGCGTCCAGATATCTTCTGTCGCCGCCTTCCACCAGAGCCTTGCCCTCGCTGATCAGTGCCTTCCAGGAATAGATCCCGTCCCCGTTCTCCTCTGCGTTGAGATTAACCAGGAAGTCCAGGTCGGTCTCGCCGGAAGCCTTGATGTTTCTGAAGATCTCTTCGTATTTCCTGGTAAAGAATACCGCGCAGGCCTCAGACTCCTTGACCAGGGCCTTGAGATCGTCCTCCTTCAGCTCCTTGTCAAGAGGTACCACAACGCCCACTCCGCCGGTGATGGCCAGATATGTGGACGCCCACTGATAGCAGTTCTCTCCGATGACCGCGATCCTCTTGTGATGCAGGCCGTGCTGGATCATGGCGGTTCCCAGCCCGTGCACGTCCTTCAGAGCCTCTCTGTATGTCACTGTCTGATAGGGTTCTCCCTTGACGAACCTCTGATGGAACGCAGGGTTGTCTCCGTAGAGTTCCACTGAGGACTCAAACATCTGCTTGATGTCTGTAATGGGTCTCTGATGCTTATAGACGATGTATTTGTCGTCGGACTGATCGATGCTGTCCACCAGCGCCTGTGCCCGTTTTCTTTCGTTCTCTTTGATCTCCTGATAAGTCACTTGTTCCTCCTACTTTTCCAGCTTGTTAGCCTTACCTGTGTTCTTGTATTTGGCGAGAAGCTTCTCCAGCCTCTCGTCTTTTGCACCCCTCTGAGCCATTGCCTGAAGCTCCTTCTCCGTCATCTTGTCCAGGTCCTTGATGTGGGACGCGATGGGCTTGGGCAGCGCGAAATAATAGATCAGGGGTGACACCAGAATGATGTCTATGATGAGCCACAGGGCTATGAACCCCACGGCAGTTCCCTCGGATATGGCTCCCTTGGCGTAGGGCCACAGACAGCCTACGACGCCCAGCACGAACACGATGAAGGTCACGAAATACTTTTCCAGCTTCTTGACGGCTCCGTAAAGTTTGTCGTCATACCAGATGGTCTTAAGCTTCTTCACCACGTGCTGCGCCCCGCGGAACTGAGTGTTGGCTATGAAAAAGGCCCACTTGAAGTTCTCCGCGAAGCTGCCCTTGTCCACAGGCCCTTCCTCTTCAGGCTCCTCCTTCTTCTCAATGACGGGAGGCACCGTCTTAGGCTCCTCTTCATCAGCCGACGGGGTCTTTTCCCCGGTTGCCTGTCCGCCCTCTTCAGAAGGGCTCTCCGGGGCTTCTGAGGCGTCCTGGCCCTCCGGTATATCATAGTCGTATCCCATCTGGGCACGGATGACCACACCCTCGCCCATGACGGCGTATACCGGTATCTCATTGAAGAACTCCATCACCAGAAGTTCTCCCTGATTCACCATGATCATGGTGCCGTTGTAGTTCACCACCATGTAGCCTTCCTTCACGTAGAGGCCATGGGTGGTGCACTTCCTCTCGGTGTGGAGAGTGTCTCCCAGGATCTTGGCATCGGAGTCCGGTCTGATGACGTCCAGGATCCCGTCTCCGCCCTTCCTGACCATGACGTTGAAGTCAGTGATCTTGCCGTAGCTCTTGGTCTTTGCTCCACCGTCGAAGCTGTCCTGCTCCAGTTCCTTGAGCCTGATGCTCTTCTTGCCGTCGTAGGTCAGGACGGCGCTGCCTTCCATGACCATGAGGACGCGGTCATAGTCGGGAAGCTTGGAAAAGTCCGACTCCTCCAGCTCCACCGTGGCCGAGCTCAGCCTCCATATGAAATCTCTGTCCAGATATTTGGATCCAGGCGGGAAAATGGCCAGTTCCTTGGTCTTGCCGCCCATCCATTTGGAAACAGAGTAATCTTCTTCTTTCCTAAGTTCGTATCTCATAGATCCTCAAACCTCTTTGATTTTTTGAGCTGTCTGTACAGGATGACTCCCAGCACTCCGCAGCATACCACCTCTCCTACGCCCACGGTGAACATCAGGTAGGGGTAAGCGTCCTCAACGCCGTAGACCTTCATCAGCACCACGGGCACGATGACCATGTTGGCAATGATGGGAGGAAGGCATCCCAGTAAGGGATTGCCGGTCTTCCTGAGGAGATAGGTGCCGCAGGCTCCGAGAAGTGTTGCAAAAGATCCGAACACCACGTCCCACATGGCGCAGCCCGTGAGTATGTTGGCCAGGATGCAGCCCACCGTCAGCCCCGGCACCGCCGCAGCGGTGAACATGGGAAGTATGGTCAGTGCCTCCGAGAGCCTGAACTGTATGGCTCCGCTGGCCAGTCCCACGAACTGTGAGACGAATGTCAGCGCTATGTAGAGCGCCGCTATCAGTCCCGCCTTCGTTATGAACGCCGTATCAAATCTGTTCTCTGTCCTGTGCATGCTTTTCCTCCTCTAATCTCGCAGCCAGAAATCTCCTTCTGTATTTCAGCATCGCATATTTCGTTATCCTGTTTACGTATACCGGATCAAAGATCCCTCCGAATATACCTACTATGGCGAAGCCCTGAACGAACTTGGTGTAGATCATTTCCTTGACCAGGGAGTCAGATGTGACCCTGATCTGATCGGTCTTGTCTATGCTCCATCCGCCGATCTCGCCGTAGTCCCGGGCGATGACGTCGATGTCCGCATTGAACTGTTCATCCGCCTCCACGAACTCCTCGTCGTCCTTCATGGCCCCGGATATGACCTTGAGGATGAATATCTTTTCGTTCTCATCGTGATAATCATATCCATAACTCAGAGCCACCTCGTACACGCCCTTGAGCACCACTGCGATGAACAGCGGTATGTCCGGAATGCCCAGTCCCACCAGGCCCAGCACCGTGCCCTCCACAAAGGATATGATCAGGTTGATCAGCCTGCTTCCCTTGGCGTTCTTGGTGAACCTTCTGGCCGACCGCTGGTCTCCGTAAAGCTCGTTGGCGTAGTGGCTCACCTTGAAGTCCGCCTTACGCCTCTGGCTGTTGTAGGTCAGTTCGATGAGTTTGGTGCCCTTCTCGAAGATGATCTGGAAAGCCTTAAAAAAGGCCGCAGCAAGAGTGCCGCTCAGTTTCTCCGGGATGA
This sequence comes from Bacillota bacterium, assembly GCA_016284485.1. Classification (GTDB taxonomy): domain Bacteria; phylum Bacillota; class Clostridia; order Peptostreptococcales; family Anaerovoracaceae; genus RUG754. The sequence continues at coordinate 5,064 of JAEEOX010000138.1, forward strand.
AGCGATCCAGCTTCATCAACAGAAGAGACGTCGGTCCGTCGGTCCTATGCTTTTGATACCTGGCCTCCGCTTTGAGGAGATTTGCCCACTCCTTCTGCCAGGGCGTCTTTCTAGCCATAACAATAATATAGCAAAGAATCCACTCCAATACAACCGACAGGGCCAAAAAGCGACAGTAGTTTTTTGCGCAGAGCTATTGCAAAAAACCTGCATCTGTGCCATAATGACCCCGCGAATGGTACGCACCTGCCTGGGGATGTAAAGGTTTCGACAGGGGTGTTGAATCGGGATAAGCGAGCGGCGGTCGATCGGTCCGCCTACCAAACGATCCGTTTAAAAGAAACGCTAAAAGAAATAACACATTCGCAATCGCAGCTTAGTTCTGCACCGCGCGTCAGCCTGGATTTACCCGTAGGTTCAGGTCTTGGCGTCGACTATACGGGGAACCCTTGTGTGAGTTCTCGGTAGCACAAGGCCTTACGAGATAGAGGACCGGGAAGCCCGTTAACGGGCGTCTCGAAAATCGAAACTCTAAATCGTTAACTGCGCTCGGAGAAAGTCCCGCGGATATGCTTTTGGACGCGAGTTCGACTCTCGCCATCTCCACCACGATCAGACCTCCTTTGTCTAAGACGGCAAAGGAGGTTTTTTGTTGGATCATACGCGGTTTTTGCTCTTGACTCTTACGTTACGTAATAGTTTATACTTGTCTCAGATGAGGAGGACAGCCACATGATGACCGTGCACGAGGTAAGCAGGCTGACAGGCGTCAGCATCAGAGCACTTCAGTATTACGACAGGATCGGACTGCTTCATCCCGCCGGGCATTCCGGCTCGGGATACAGGCTCTACGACACGAAGGACCTGGAGAAGCTGCAGCAGATCCTGCTGTTCCGCGAGCTGGAATTCCCGCTGAGCGACATCCGCAGAATAATGGACAGCCCGGATTTTGACAGGAACAGGGCTCTCGAGCAGCAGATCCAACTTCTCACCATGAAGAAGGAGCATATCGAGAATCTCATAGGACTCGCAGAAGACATACGTTCAACAGGAGGAAATAAAATGGACTTTAAGGCTTTTGATACAGAGAAGATGGAGGAATACGCCAGGCAGGCCAGAGAGACCTGGGGCAAGACCAAAGAGTACGCCGAGTTTGAGGCGAAAAACGCCGGCCGGACGCCTGCCGATCAGAAGGCACTGGGCGACGGCCTTATGGCGATCCTTGCGGAATTCTGCAGAATGCAGGGTAAGGATGCTTCCGACCCCGATGTCCAGAGTCAGGTAGTGAAACTCCAGTCCTACATAACCGAGCACTACTACACCTGCACCGACGAGATCCTCGCCGGCCTGGGAAAGATGTACGCCGCAGGCGGCGAATTCACTGAGAACATCGACGCCGCAGGCGGCCCCGGTACCGCGGAGTTCGCGGCGGAAGCCATCATGGCCCACTGCAGGAAATAGCCCTCAATGCATACTAAAACGCCATCCCGGCGGACGGGATGGCGTTTTCACTTTCAGTCGATACCCGCTACTCTGTAAGGGGTCTTGCGGAGAGCATCCCTGAAGTCGCTCTCTGTCTTTTCATTCTTGGCCAGTACGCTGGCGCGGTGTTTCCCGAGATCCACCCTGGCCCAGACGTCGCCCATGTCGTTCAGCGCGTTCTGCACGTTGGTCGCACAGTTGGAGCACTTCATGCCCTCAATGTTCACAACGTAACTGAAGGGATAGTGGGACTTGTCCGTGTCCTCCACCTTCCTTGCAGACACCGTCTCCGATGTGCCGCAGCAGCTGGACTTGGCTTTGCCCCTGAACTTCTGGACCGTGCCGTATATGGCATATATTATCAACGCCGCTCCCGCGATGATTATTACAGTTGACATTCTCCGAACCTCCGTTATAATAATGGTTAGTCTTAACTAACTTAGGCTATTATAAATCGTCCCCCGGAATTTTTCAAGTATTGATCGCACAAAAAATGATAAACCACGAAATAATCACCGGCCTCATGATCCCTCTGATCGGGACCTCCGCCGGAGGAGCCTGCGTCTTCTTCATGAGACGCGGCCTCAACATCAAAATACAGAAGGCCCTCACCGGGTTCGCCGCAGGCGTGATGGTCGCGGCCTCAGTTTGGAGCCTCATACTCCCCGCCATGGAGCAGTCCGAAGACATGGGCAGACTTTCGTTCCTCCCTGCCTTCATCGGCTTCTGGTTGGGGATAGTATTCCTCCTGATACTGGACCATGTCATTCCTCACCTGCATCTGAACGCAGAATCATCGGAAGGGCCGGCCAGTCACCTTGCCCGCACCACCATGATGGTCCTTGCGGTCGTGCTCCACAACATTCCCGAGGGGATGGCGGTGGGCGTGGTCTACGCAGGATACATGACAGGTTCAGCGGAGATAAGTGCAGGCGGAGCCCTGGCCCTCTCTTTAGGTATCGCCATCCAGAACTTTCCGGAAGGCGCCATAATCTCCATGCCCCTTTACGCCGCCGGCAGAAGCAAGCTCAGATCCTTCGGTGACGGCGTTCTTTCCGGAGTGGTGGAACCGCTGGCCGGTCTCCTTACAGTACTGGCAGCCCAGGCAATAGTTCCCGTGATGCCCTACCTTCTCAGTTTCGCAGCCGGAGCCATGATCTACGTGGTGGTGGAAGAACTGATCCCGGAAATGGCGGAGGGCGAACACTCCCACGTGGGAGTTCTCCTTTTCGCTGCAGGCTTCTCAGTGATGATGGCCCTTGACGTAGCCCTGGGATAAGCAAAACACCTGCCGCCTGAGGTATCTGTCCCGAACTGTCCCGGCCCCTTTTTCATGAAGAAGGATTCCTCTTCATACATCGCCGATACAATTGCAGTCTGCCGCGTTTTATGGTATGATAATAATGGCTAGGAATGTACGCCAAAAGGTAAACGTAACGGCATGCCGAGAGCTGCCGCAAGGAGGATACAATGATACCTGTACCTAAACTGTTCAGGAGAACCAAGACCGTCAAGGGGATCAATGAGTACATGGACACGACTTTCAACGAGGTCCTTCACACCACGCTGAACCCCGGCGGACCGGGCGCCATCAGGATCCACCTGATCCCGCCCAAAAAAGAAGAAAACGCTCTGAACCCCAGTGTCGCCATCATCAACGGAACCGACATAATTCCCGTGAATTTTGCATGGGCAGTCATGCTGGCTGAGATGATCCGGGAGACCAACAAGTACGACGGCAAGGAGATCGGCGAGGAGGACATCCGCGGCATCCTGCAGAGGGCCATGGAGAACTCCAGGAACATCATGCCCTTCCTTTCCTCGAAGCGGATCTCCACCGATATGGAGACCATCTATACCACCATCCGGCAGATCGCTTACCGCGAGCCTGTGACCACCGACGTGAACTACATGTCCATCGGCGAATATGAGGAGTACATGAACGCTCCTCACCGTATGGATATCATGGTCAGCGCCATGACAAAAGACGGCAGATGGCACTGCAACCAGAAATGCATCCACTGCTACGCTGCCGGTCAGACCCTTTCGGACGAGGCGGAACTTTCCACCGAAGAATGGAAGCAGATCCTGGACAAGTGCCGTCAGGCAGAGATACCCCAGGTCACCTTCACCGGCGGCGAGCCCACCATGCGTGAAGACATCTTCGAGCTCATCAGCTACGCCCGCTGGTTCATCTCAAGGCTCAATACCAACGGCATCAAGCTGACTGAGGAATACTGCCGCAAGCTCCACGAGGCTGAGCTTGACAGCGTGCAGATCACCTTCTATTCCAGCGACCCTGAGGTACACAACAAGCTGGTAGGTGCAGACCAGTTCCGGAACACCGTGAACGGCATCGACAACGCCCTGAAGGAAGGACTTTCTGTCAGCATCAACACACCGATCTGCACTCTCAACAGCGACTACATAAGCACTCTCAGATTCCTCCACGACAAAGGCATCATCTACGTGACCTGTTCCGGCATGATCATGACCGGAAACGCCACCACCGATGAATCCGAGAGCATCCAGCTTTCCGGACCCGAACTGGAAAAGATCCTGAGAGAAGCTGTTGCCTACTGCCACGAGAACGGCATGGAGATCGCCTTCACATCTCCCGGCTGGATCGACCAGAAAGTTTTCGAAGAACTCAACATACCCTCACCGTCATGCGGCGCCTGCCTGTCCAACATGGCCATCACACCCGGCGGGAACGTAGTTCCCTGCCAGAGCTGGCTGTCCGACAGACCCATCGGCAACATGCTCCGCGATGACTGGGAGAACATCTGGAACTGCCCCGCATGTACCGAACACAGAAACTATTCGGCTGACATGACCGGCGAATGCCCCTTAAGGAGGACCTGCTGATGAACACTTTTGTAAAAAGAACGACTGGTTTCATAGTCATAGCGGCCGTCATCCTGTTTGCCGTGTTCGCATCGGCAGTCCCCGCCTATGCAGCAGCCACCGACGAGATCCTCAACTTCATCATAGTTGTGGACGTCAACGAGGATGCGTCCCTTGAGATGACTTATCACATCGAATGGATGGTCCTGGACGATTCCATAGGTGAACTGGAATGGATAGACCTGGGCGTACCCAACCAATATCATACCAACATCACTCCCATTTCCGATTCCGTCGACCGCATCGAGGACTACGGCAACTCTCTGTCCATCTACCTTGACCGCGGCTACGGTGAGGGCGAGGTCGTGACCGTGGAGTTCTCAATGACTCAGGACCACATGTACCAGATCGACAAATGGGTCGAGGGCGAGACAGTATACACCTTCACCCCTGCCTGGTTCGATGACATCGACGTGGACAATCTGTACATACTCTGGAATGCCGACAAGGCGGGAGCATGGCAGCCCGATTGTTTTGAGGAGGATGGATACCTGACCTTCTACTCATCCCTTTCCGGAGGAGACAGATATACCATGACCGTGGTATATCCCAATGACGCCTTCGGATTCTCCATCGAGAATCAGAATACCGAAGGAAACGGCGGAGGCAACGGAGGCGGCGAAAACTTCGGTATCTTTGAAGCCATCGGCGGCCTGATCGCTGCGATCATAGCTCTGTTGATGGTAAGCGCGCCCTTCGTGCTCCTGTTCAACTTCATAAAGTGGATCGCCAACGGCCTCGGCTTCGGTTCCAACCAGAGGACCGAGAAAAAGATCGTGCGCACCAAGATCGAGTACTACGACAACTGCCCCAGCTGCGGCATGGCCCGCGAGGAAGGCAAGGACAGCTGCCAGTACTGCGGACGCAGTATGATCAAGAGCAAAGAGGTAGTAGAAGAGAAGGACATCAAGAACCCCGAGAAGTACACCAAGAAGGGTACTTACAGATACGGCGATTCAGGCAACACTTACATCAGCGTAAACGTCGTGAACGTTCCCGTGAGAGGCGGTTCCAGAAGCAGCTCCTCCGGAAGCCGTTCATCACACCACTCCTCCTGCGCTTCTTCCTGCGCTTCCTCCTGTGCATCCTCCTGCGCCTGCGCTTCTTCCTGCGCCTGCGCCTGCGCCTGCGCTTCCTCCGGACGCGCCGGCTGCTCCGTCAAGGATTTCTTCCAGGAGAGGCTTCACGAAGGCCGCGTCAAGGTAGAGAGCAAAAAATCAAACTAATGGCAATTGACTAGATATGCAGGCCCCTGTGCGGGGGCCTGTTCTATTTTTTGTAAAAATCCTGTTGACAAATATCGATAATCGATATATTCTTAAGACGAGAAATATCGATATTCGATATAACCGTAATTCGCCTAAGGAGAAAGACATGGCAAGAACTAAGTTTCAGACACTTACCGAGCAAATGTTTTACATACTGCTGTGCTTCCGTAAGGAGGCTTGCGGTATGGACGTGGCGGACTCCGTGAACGAGCTCACCAATGGAAGAGTCAAGATCGGACCGGGCACGCTGTACAACCTGACCGCTCAGTTTGTGGATGAGGGAATAATAGAAGAGACACGCCGCGAAGGCCGCAGATGCTACTATGTCATCACAGCTGACGGGGAAGATATTTTGCGCCGCGAGTACGACAGGTTGAAGACGCAGATAAATGATTACGAG
>JAEEOX010000139.1 GCA_016284485.1 Bacillota bacterium
CGCAGGTACGTCCCACCACGCTGAGCTTTTCTCTGGCTGGTACCGTGTCGGTGACTGCAGGTATCATGGACCAGTATGGTATGTCCATCATTGTATAGGTCACACCCCAGAGAATGTAGATCACCGCAAAATATACCATTAGGCCGGCGCCTTCCAGATCAGGCGCTGCGAAAAGTGCGTAGAGCACGAAGGCGTTGAGTACGGTTCCCGAAAGAAGCCAGGGCCTGAACTTGCCCCACCTGGTGTTGGTCTTGGCCACCAGAAGACCCATGAAGGGGTCGTTTACAGCGTCGAAGACACGGGCGACCATGAGGATGGTTCCTACGAATGATGCCGAAAGTCCCAGAATGTCCTGATAATAGTACATGACATGACCAGAGGACAGGGCGTAGACCATGTCCTTACCTACGGCGCCAAGACCGTAAGCGGCAGCTTTTTTTCCTGTGAATTCCATGTTTTCCTCCCTTGGATAAGCTATTTATATGAGTTCAATATTGAAAAACAGTTTTACAGGCTCCAGCCCTTCAGAACTGAGAGTCAGCGCGGCAATTCCCGCTTCTCCGGTGGTCCTTACGAAGGTACCGCTCATGCCGCCCTCGGTCACCACAATATCGGGACCGATGAGCTCTGCCGGACCCTCAAGACTGAGTCTTACGGGGATCTGCGCGTAGGGGGCAACGTTTCCGTTTTCGTCCTTCAGACAAATGCGGACGGCGGCGATGTCGTAGGTCGCACCTTCTTTCAGTTCGTCAGAGGACTGCACCGCTTCCAGATAAAGCTTTCTGCCCGGAGCCTTCACACGGGTGATGACCCTGAAGCCGTCTTTCCAGCCTTCAAACCTCCATGAGGTGGCGTCTCCGCCCCAGTTTCCCACGTACCTGCCGTAGAGCTCCATGCCCTGTTCGTAGGTCATCTTGTATCTCATCATGGTGGAAGCCAGCAGCGCCTTGGCCTTGAGGGGCAGAGCGGATACTCCGTACCGGGAGAGCTCCAGCAGGCACTTCCTGACTGCGTCAGCCTTTGCCTTGGTGAAGCCTTCCTTGGTCTCCAGAAGCTCGCCTATGAAGTCGTCGATGAGGATGGGCGGGTGTGACATGCCGCCGTTGGGTCTGGGCCTGAATGTCCCGACCAGGTCGTTGTTCTTGTAAAGTCTGACCTCATCGCAGTTGGTGAAGGCGAACACCGGGCCGATGTGGCCGGCAGGGTAGTCGCCGATGTCCATGGATGAACCGATCTCCAGAACGGGTTCGTCGTCCTGCTGTGAGCTGTAGACCGAAGCCGCAAGCTTGGGGTTCCTGAAGGTGTCCATGACTCCGTGATAGCAGACTCTGTCACCGGAACCGAAGTCCTTGTGGGTCAGGTAGTCGAACATGCACCACTGATAGCAGCCTGCGTGATCGTGATCCGCCATGGCGGCGTTGAGCACTCTGGAGTGGCGCAGGGCATGCTCCTGCCGCTTCGACCAGGGGTCGAAAGCCTTGGTGGGGAACATGTGCCCGTTGGCCTCGGTGATGATGAGAGGCTTGTTCATGTCTGGAGTTACATCTTTCTTGGGCCTGCAACCCGGAGTCTCTCCGTTATGTGAAAAATCATTGTATGCGTATACGTCCTCCAGGAGGGAACTCTTTTCAAGATATCTCACTCCTGAAGTGGGTCTGTCGGGATCCAGCCTGTGAGCTTCACGGTTGGTTCTTTTGTACAGTTCATCATCGTCCAGGGACTCGTTGATCCTGACGCCCCACATGTAGATGGAGGGGTGCTGCCTGTATTCCGTGACCATTTCGCGGACGTTCTGGACCGCCTGATCCTTCCAGGCACCGTCCCCCAGATGCTGCCAGCCGGGGATCTCGGTGAAAACCAGAAGACCCAGTCTGTCGCAGGCGTCCAGGAAAGCGTGGGACTGGGGATAGTGGGAGGTCCTGACCGAGTTGAGGCCCAGCTCCTCCTTGAGTATCCTTGCATCCTCCTCCTGCAGGCTGTCCGGCGCGGCGTAGCCTATGTATGGATAGCACTGATGACGGTTCAGACCTCTTATGAAATATGGCTCGCCGTTCAGCAGGATGTTTGTGGCATCCGTGCCGATGGTCCTGAACCCCACGGTTTTGGTGACCTGGTCCAGGACCTCTCCGTCCTTAACGAGGGAGAGGACAGCCCTGTACAGATCAGGCCTTTCCGGACTCCAGAGCTTCATCTCGGGAAGATCGAAATCCAGGGCGCCCATAGGCCCGGGCAGATCATTCTGACCGCAAAAAACCTCGCTCCCGTCCGCATCGAAAAGCTCAGCCTTAAGGAATAGGCCTGCCACGTCATCAAGACTGTCCGCAGTGTATTCCACTATCATGTGGTCACGGGACGGAGTCCTTATCCAGGCGTCTTTAAGGAACGTGCGGTTCCTTTCGTCCAGCCACACGTGCCTGTAGAACCCGCCGTAGGTAAGGTAGTCGATGACGAATCCGAAGGGCGGGACCGAGGGGTCCTCAGTAGTATTCAGTTTGACTATGACAGTGTTGTCGCCTGCGGAATCTATGAGACCGGTGATCTCCGCACGGAATGCGGTGTAGCCTGTCCCGTGATGGGCGACGTGCTGCCCGTTGAAATATACGTCCGCGATGTGTCCCGCAGCGTCGAACTGCA
>JAEEOX010000140.1 GCA_016284485.1 Bacillota bacterium
CCTGGTCATCACTCTGGGCTGCGGTGACGTGTACAAGATAGCGCATCTGATACTGAGAGGCGAGGAGTAGTTCCCTCTGTCTCCCCGGAGGCTTCCGCAGCGCCGGTACTTAGCGACCGCCAAGCAGACAAAAGATACGAATGCCGAAGGCATTACAGACATAAAAATACCGACCGCAAAGGCAAATTCATTTGCCGGCACGGTCGGTGTTTTTGTGTCTGTCTAGTACGTAGTACTTCGTATCTTTTGTCCCTGAAACGCAGGCGGTCGCTTAGCACCGCTGCGCGAGGACTGAGCGAGAGCGGCCTCCTCAGGATATGCAGGCGGCTACTCTCTTTCCACGATCCCATCCAGGATCTTTTCCTTGGGCCTGCGCTTCGGATCGATGGAGAACTCCACCCTGTTCACTATCCTGACCAGGACAGCCTCCATGACGAAGTACATGATCGCCACCGCGATCAGCGCGAAGAACGGATCGTATGTCCTGCTCCTCACCAGGTCGCCCATCTTGGTCAGATCCATTACTGCGATATAGCCAACGACGGATGTCTCCTTGATGAGAGAGACCACGTTTGACTTGTAGATCGGCAGGAAATGCCTGGCCGCCTGTGGCAGCAGTATTTTGAAGAAACTCTGGGTGTCGCTGTAGCCCAGTGCCCTGGAAGCCTCAGTCTGGCCGATGGGGATGGCTCCCATGCCCACCTTCAGGTTGTTGTAGACTCCGCAGCCGAAGATCAGCGAGAAGCCCAGGATTGATATTATGGTGCCGCTCAGGTGAGAATTACCGAATATTATGAAAGACAGGATCATCAGGAATACTACAGTAGGTATGCCCTCTATGAACCAGTCCACCGCACCCGTCAGGGTGTTGGCCACCTTGTTGCCGTGGCGGCAGGCCATGTAGGCCGCGAATCCCAGCAGGGTCCCCAGGATCACCGACGATACGGTGATGGCCAGAGTGCGCAGCAATCCTTCGGCGAAAAGCTTCCAGCGGTCTTCCTTGACGAAGGTCTTGTAGAAGCTGTTCTTCAGCTTTTCGAAAAGACCCATGTTGCGGGTGTCCTCGCCCTCGAGGACGAAGATGATGTCGCAGACGTAGTAAGGATCGCTCAGAACTGAATTCTCAGCTCTCTCCTCGTCCACGACGATGTTCATTCCGAAGTCATACTTGCCGGAGATGCAGCCCGGGGCGATGGAATCGAACTCCATGGACTTGAAGTCCCACTGATATCCGTAGGCCGCGCAGAAGTTCATCATGAACTCCACGTCGTATCCCGAGAACTGACCGCCGCTCTCGAAGGAGAAAGGCTCGTAGCCGCCTTCGATGGCAATGATGACGGACCCGTTCTCACCGGTGGTCTCCGGGATGTTCTCTATTTTGCAGGTGTTGGGGTCCCAGTTTTTGACCCAGTAGTCGTACAGGGCATCCAGCCATCCGGACTCCTTGCGGTCCGCGATGAATTCCTGGATCTGCGAGAACAAAAGATCCTGCCTGTCATTGTTTCCCACTATGACGGCGAACTCGCACTGTCCCACGGCTTCCTCAAGCCTTACCAGCTCGGGATGCTCATAGCGCTGGGCATAGTAGCCCACTTCCTCGATCAAATAGGCGTCTATCTTATTGTTTTCAAGAGCCGGGATCATGTCGTTGGGGAGCTTGTAGTACAGCCACTCCTCCCCTTCAAGTTCATCCTTGATCAGGTCCTCATAGAGAACGCCGGTCTGGACTCCCAGTCTTTTGCCGTTCAACTGTTCGATGGTGGTGATACCGTTCAGGGCCTCGTTCACCGGCTCCTCACCCTCAGCGTAGACTGCGGCGGGAGCGATCATTCCCATCATGGCTGTGAACACCATGACCATGACCAGGAGAATTGAAATGTAACGGAACTTCTTCATCATTTCTCATCCTCCCATCTGTATTCGATCAGGGTGTGGTTGTCATACCACTTGCCCGAATTCTCCAGGACCTCATCCACCATGCTGGTGGTGGGCTCTTCAAGTATGGACATGAAGAGAGCGTTGTCCGATGTTGACGGATCGTAGTGTGTGCCCTTGTACTTGAATTCCAGGGACAGCACGTCGCTCTTCTCAGAATAGTCGATGGAGCAGTAGATGTTGGGCTCCTCCTCGTTCAGGAAAAGATTGTTGACGCAGATCTCCTCCAGGGCGATCTGGACCTTGGATATACGCTCGTTCTCGATCAGCAGCTTCTCGGCGTAGGGCTGCAGCTCCTCGTAGATGGTCTCGAAGTTGAAGTCCCTGCTCTCGATCCTGTAGCTTAAGGTGCTCATTCTCTTCACGAAGCGCCTGGTCTTGTCCTTTTTGGGATTGTTGAAGATCTCCTTGGGAGTGCCCTCTTCATAGATGCTTCCGCCGTCCATGAAGAAAACGCGGTTGGCGATCTTCTTGGCGAAATCCATTTCGTGAGTCACGATCATCATGGTGCGCCCTGTCTTGGCAATCATGCGGATGATGGACTGGACCTCGCCGATCATGGAGGGGTCCAGAGCGCTGGTGGGCTCGTCGAAAAGGATTATCTCCGGATCCATGGCCAGAGTCCTGGCTATGGCGATACGCTGCTGCTGACCTCCGGAAAGCTCGTCCGGATAGTTCAGAGCTTTTGCGTAGAGACCAACCTTGTCCAGAAGATCCATGCCCTTGTCATAGGCCTCCTGGCGGCTGCGCCCCAGAAGTGTTATCTGGGGATTCATGATGTTCTCTATGACTGTCAGGTGGCCGAAGAGATTGAAGGACTGGAACACCATACCCATTTTTTTGCGCACCTGGTTGATGTCGCACTTGGGGTCGGTGATGTCCTCTCCGTCCACGATTATCTGGCCGGAGGTCGGTGTCTCCAGCAGATTGATGCACCTAAGGAAGGTGGACTTCCCGGTGCCTGACGGTCCGATGACCGCAATGATGTCACCGTCGTTGATGGTGACAGAAAGGTCTTTCAGGGGCGTTACCCCTTCATACTCTTTCGTAAGATTCCTGATCTCGATCATTAGGCATGCCTTTCTCAGTATCGCAAAAAACGCCTGCCGCAAAGCGGCATCTATAACCTGATCTCCCTGTCGAAGAGTCTCTCCGCCAGGTCCTCATCGTGGGTAATAAGAATGACTGTTCTGAATAGGAAGCTGCCCTCCTCGTCTCCGGAAGGATCCCTCTTCAGTTCTCCGTAAAGTCTCTCTGTCAGCCTGTCTCTGGTATCCTGATCAAGGCCTCTGAAGGGCTCGTCCAGTATGAGGACGTTGCCTCCATAGAGCAGTGTCCTGCCCAGGGCCACTCTGTGGGCCATGCCGCCGGATAGTTCGTCCGGCATCAGGGACAGCGCATCTCTGATCTCCAGCTTCTCGGCCATCTCCAGAAGATCCTCCATGGGGTTCTCGTGGAGGTTGGAGCCTACCGATGCCAGAAGCATGTTGTCACGCACGTTGAACCAGGGAAGGAGCCTGTCTTCCTGGAAAAGATAAGCCGCCCTCACCTTGTCGGTGCCGTAGGTGATCTCCCCTGCATCGGGCTGTTCCAGGCCTTCGATCATGTCCGCCAGAGTGGTCTTGCCCCTGCCGGAAGGCGCCAGCACTGCCGTGACTCCCGGTCCGAAGGAAGCGTTGAATCCTTTGAAAACCTGCGTGCTCTCTCCGTCCGCATTGACGTAGGTCTTGTCCACATCCTTCAGTTCGATGAGGCATACGCCGTAATCCATTCCGCTCTCCTTGGGGGAGGTCTCCACCGCCCTCTCCAGAGCATTGGACAGCCTGCCGGCGTGCAGGTCCGTGAGCCGGTCCACGCCGTACTCCAGTATCAGGCTCAGCACTATGAGCACAATGATATACGCGAAAAGATCCGCAGTGTTCAGATAGTACTTGGAGTTCAGCATCTCGTAGCCGATGGAGTGGTTGGGAATGGCCAGCACCTCCGAAGCCACCACCACCTTCCAGCTCATGGCCGCAATGAGGCTCATGGATGTTTTGATCTGGGGGTTCAGCGCAGGTATGATTATGAATCTCAACATCTTGGGTCTGGGGAGCCCCAGGCTCCAGCCCAGCTCCAGCTGTTTCGTGTCCAGCCCTTTCAAGCCGTTGTACATATTGGTATATACGATGGGGAAGCACATGAGGAAGCCCACCACCACGGCCACCCAGTCGGATTTGACCACCAGGATGACGTAGATGATTATGGCCATTACCGGTATGCTCTTGAAGAAGTTAACCGGTATCCTCAGGAAGTCCTTTATTATATCATTCCTGGAGCTCAGCGAAGCCGCAATGACGCCCAGTGCGAAGGAAAACACTATAGTCAGGATGACTCTGAGTCCCGTCCACAGCACATCCATCCAGAAGTCCCCCGTGACCAGCAGGCTCATGAGGGCTTTCACCGTGGCTGCCGGGCTGGGCATGATGAACTCGCTTCCCAAAAAATACGAAGCCAGCATCCAGATCACTATCCAGATGACCGCCATTATCCAGCTCTCTAGTTTTTTGTCCTTGAACAGTTTCATCTCTTCTCAGGCTCCGACACCATCTCCACGAAATCCTCAAAATCTCCGGGGAAGCCGGACCTTACGTACTCGTAGACGATGGGCATGCTGAAATTGTATCTGGATACCATGAAGATATCTTCATCCTCCGTGAAGGTATCCAGCAGGGCCTTCTCCATGACGTGGAGGTTCTCTCTCCTGAACGAGGCCAGTATCAGCTCGCCGAAATCGGTCACGAAACACATGCCGAACACGTCGTCATATATTCTGTACACCTGCTCTTTCACATGGTCGTTGTCGGAGTTGAATATCAGGAAAAGCCTGCCTGCCGGGTAAGGTGTCTCCTGGGCCTTCCTCAGGATCTCCACCCTGTCCTTGGACAGTTCCGCAGGGTCGGTGTCCAGATCCATGAGGGAGACGTACTCGTCCCGCCTTGTCATGAAGTTCACCTCTGCATCGGTTATCCTGTCCAGGGAGATCATGGCGAAGGATCTGACCTTCATGGCCTCCACCTCCACCTCAGACTCCATGTGGTAAGCCCCTTTATCGTTCTCGATGAGGGACTTCACCAGGTAGAATTTGCCCGTGGTAAAAGACCCCTTGTCGCGTCCGGTGCGCATCTCGGAGGATTCCAGTTCTGAACTGTTGAGCACCAGAGTGGACGCCCCGAAGTTCCTGAAGTCCCTCAGGTCAACGAAATCCGACGTGAGATATCTGGCTGCGGGAAGATCGTTTCCCACGCACCTCATGATGAAGTAGTTGATGAGCTGGTGATCGTTCACGATCGCCTCGCACTCCTTGTCCATGAGGGTGTTCTGCTCCGCGACACTTTCGATGATATCGCCTGTCAGTATGTGCTCCGTCCTGCCCGCAGGGGGATCCATGATGCCCGCCTTACGGTTTATGAATATGTAATCCTGTATCAGAGTCCTGAGTTCCTTCTCAGTTATGTTTCTGAGCTCTCCGCCCAGGCCGCCCATCAGGCGGTTCTCGATGGCTTCCACCTCACTCAGGGTCTCCTCTGATTCATCTCCCAGGACCTCCTCGTAGGTGTCGTAGCCCATTTCCTCATAGTCCAGGTAGAAGAACTGATAGAGCCTGGTGTCCCTCACGTTGTCCTCCAGTTCCCAACACACGGAAACGCCCACCACTCCCATGAGTCTGGTGTTAGTGAGGCGGGCGGAAATGAATTTTTTGCGTGATGTGGAGGCGGACTCGCTGAGGCCTCCGTCGATTACCTTGAACATAGCTAAAGTATAAAGGTAACGGGGGTTTTTTTCAACAAAAAAGCAGTTCCGGAGAACTGCTTTTGTTAAATCAGTTTGTGTTCTTCCTTATGGGTATGAAGAATCCTATCAGTCCCAGTATAAACGCAGGAACGATCCAGTTGATCCCCATGTTTGCAAGGGCCGGGATCACAGTGAGATTGGAGCCTGCGGTCTCTATGATGCTGGCGATCAGGGCTCCGGCAAATGCGAACCTGGTGGCCATGAATACCTTGTCGGTCCTGGGCAGGAATCCCATGATTATAAGTGTCAGCACCGGAGGATAGATTATACCCAGGATCGGCGCCGCAAAGTTCAGGATCGATTCCACTCCCATGGTGGAGGTGATGCAGCTGAAGATGCAGAAAACAGTTACCAGCACTTCATAGCTCCCCTTCTTCTTGATCAGTGACGCGAAGAATGTGGATGCCGAGCTTATGAGCGCGATGGCCGTGGTGAGGCATGCCATGGCGATGACGATTGCGATGATCACTCTGCCGCCTCCGCCCAGAAGTCCGTGGACTATGCTGATGACCAGGTTGACTCTTGTTATGCTCAGGTCATATGTGCCGGATACCGTGGCGCCCAGATATGTGAGGCCGAGATAAACCAGGAACATGATGCCGCCTGCGATCAGTGCCGCAGCCGCCACCACCTTGCTTCTGGACTTCTCGTCGGTGTAGCCCTTCTGCATGGCGCTGGATACTATGACCAGCGTCAGAAGCAGAGATCCCATGGCGTCCATGGCCTGATAACCGGACTCGACTCCGTAGGAGATGATGTTGTCCACCTTGGGCTCTTCAACTATGCTGCCCAGCGGCGACACGACGCCCTTGACGATGAGTATCACAAGACCGATCAGAAGTACCGGAGTCAGGACCTTGCCCACAATGTCCACCACCGCCGACTCCCTGATGCTCAGGAGGAATACTATCACGAAAAAGATCACCGCGAAGATGCGGGGTCCGATGTCCAGGGGAGTCCCCAGAAAACCCATCTCATATGTGGTGGCTGCCGTTCTGGGAACCGCGAACATGGGTCCCAGACAAAGTGTCAGCACGCTGAAAAACACCACTGACACCACCTTGCCCAGAGGTTTCAGAAGTTCCTCTGCGGTGCTGCACTTGACCACCGCCAGGACTCCCACCATGGCAAGCCCGATATCCATTATGAAATATGAGCCGAAGGCAATCACCCACTGTGGTCCTGCCTGGAGTCCCAGGTACGGCGGGAATATCACGTTCCCTGCTCCGAAGAACATGGAGAATAACGCGAAGCCGATGACCAATGTGTCTGTACGCTGTTTATTCTTCATAATGATTCACCTTTTATCTTTTTTAGCAACGGAAACTCACTGCTTCCACTAATATTATATTCCACACTTTATTGTGATACAATAATAAAGAATTCCAAATTATTTTGGGTTCTGTTGTTTTTGAGCACAAAAAATCTGTCGCCGCTCTCCTTGATCAATGATGGCAGTATGCGTTCCCCGGCGATTTACTAGTGAATCTCCATATTCGCAGAAACACTAGTAATATTTAGGGCCGCTTTACTAGCGAATCTCATTATTCGCATAAATACTAGTAATATTCAGGGCTGCTTTACTAGTGAATTCGCATTATTCAAAAAACACTAGTAAATTCTGGTGGGATCTTACTAGTGATTTTGAGAAAAGGAGATTTTGCTAGTAATGAACCACTTGGTCTTTACTAGTGTTTTTGCAAAATCTCAAGATCGCTAGTAAAATCGCTGAAATCTTTACTAGTGAAATCCCATATTCGCAAGATCACTAGTAAAGCAGCTGAATCTTTTACTAGTGAAATCCTTTATTTACAAAGTCACTGGTGATCCGCCCCTTATCCCCCTTGACAAAGCATCGTCCTTGCACTACTATGGTTATTGACATAAGAATACCTTATCAAGAGCGGCTGAGGGACTGGCCCTGTGAAGCCCGGCAACCTGCGGATATCCGCAAGGTGCCAATTCCAGCGTGATCGCAAGATCCGGAAGATGAGGAGATCATCCGAGAATGAAGCCTCTCTTTCGAGAGGCATTTTTCATGGATGGGCAAAGCTCGAAATAAGGCAGTTAAATAACCGACAGGAGGAAATAGAATGAAAAGATTATTTACTTCAGAATCCGTCACCGAGGGGCATCCCGATAAGGTCTGCGACCAGATCTCGGACGCCATCCTTGACGAGATACTGAAACAGGACCCCAACGGCAGAGTTGCCTGCGAGTCCACCACCACCACCGGGTATGCCATGGTCATGGGAGAGATCACCACATCCGCCTACGTGGACATCCCCGGCATCGTGAGACAGGTCATCCTGGACATAGGATATGACAGGTCTGACTACGGTTTCGACGGAAACACATGCGCGGTGCTTTCCGCCATCGATGAACAGTCCGCTGACATCGCCATGGGTACCAATGACGAGGTAGGAGGAGCCGGCGATCAGGGCATCATGTTCGGATACGCCTGCGACGAGACTCCTGAGCTCATGCCCATGGCCATCTCCCTGGCCCACAAGCTGGCCAGAAGGCTCGCCGAAGTCAGGAAGAACGGCACTCTCAAATATCTGAGACCCGACGGCAAGACCCAGGTCACCGTGGAATATGACGGCGACAAGGTCAAGAGGATCGACACGATACTGATCTCCACCCAGCATGACCCTGACGTCACCATCGAACAGATCAAGAAGGATCTCATGGAATACGTGATCAGACCCATCGTTCCCGCTGAGCTTCTGGACGACGAGACCAAGTACTACGTGAACCCCACAGGACGTTTCGTCATCGGCGGACCCCACGGAGACTCGGGACTCACAGGCAGGAAGATCATCGTGGACACCTACGGCGGATACGCACGCCACGGCGGCGGAGCATTCTCCGGCAAGGATCCCACGAAGGTGGACCGTTCCGCAAGCTACGCCGCAAGATACGCAGCCAAGAACATCGTGGCTGCAGGACTTGCCAGACAGTGCGAGATCCAGCTGGCCTACGCCATCGGTATCGCTGAGCCCGTATCCATCCTTGTGGATACCAAGGGAACCGGCGTCATCCCCGACGAGAAGCTGGCAGATCTGGTTAGAGAGAACTTCGAACTGACCCCCGGCGGCATCATCAGGGCTCTGGACCTCAGAAGACCCATCTACCGCCAGACCGCAGCTTACGGACACTTCGGAAGGACAGACATCGATCTTCCCTGGGAAAAGACAGACAAAGCTGAAACACTTAAAAAGGCCGCCCTTTGACGGCCTTTTTTGAACATTCTTCGGGATGTTTACAAAAAATTTGATTATGGGATTTATGTTAACTCGTGTTCTTTTTTCGCGAAAAACTTCTCAACAATTGGAGAACGCCGATTAATCAATGGGTCTGCGAGTTATCAACAGGTGAACAAAAAATCGTATACAATTTTTTGCACAAGCAGCTGTGGAAAACAAAAACCCGCCTCAGCCCTTGAAAATCAAGGCGAAACGGATTTTCCTCCCTTTGTCAATAGGAACTTATCCACATTTTTTGAAGGCGATTTTGTTCTCATTTCTTTGTAAAATATGGTATACTGTTTTTTGTTGGAGGAACACATATGATTACCAATAGATTATACAAAAATGACCCCTATCTCAGGTCCTGTGAGACCCAGATCTTCAGGGTCGCCAATGTATCCGGCAGGAAGGCTGTGATCCTCAGGGACTCGGTGCTCTTCCCCGAAGGCGGAGGTCAGTCTTCAGACCGCGGCACCCTCACCCTTCTCTACAACGTGGGCACAGCAGCGCCTAAGGACGGACAGAGATATCAGGTCCTGGAGGTCTACGAGCACGACGGCGAGATCTACAATCTGCTGGACACCGGAGACGATATTCCGATCGGTACCAAGTGCAGGGTGGATCTTGACTGGCAGAGGCGCTTCGACAACATGCAGCGTCACTCCGGCGAGCATCTGCTGACGGGGATCTTCCACAGAGAGTACGGCGCCACCAACCGTGGCTTCCACATGGGCGATGACTACATGACCATAGACCTGGCCCTGGAGGGTTACGCCAAAGTGAACGAGATCACCTGGGACATGGTAAAGCAGGCTGAACTTCTTGCCAACGAGGCGATCTACGAGGATCTGCCAATAATCGTGAGACAGTTCGGCGACGACTATAAGGAGGCGGCTAAACAGCCTCAGAGGAAGCCTCTGACCGTCAAGAAGGACATCACCCTGGTGGGCATCGGTTCCAACGACGAGGAATGGGGCTGCGTTGCCTGCTGCGGCACACACCTCAAGTCCTGCGCTCAGGTGGGGCTCATCAAGTGCTTCAAGCTGGAGCCCAACAAGGGCATGTACCGCATCTACTTCGAGGCCGGACGAAGAGCATTCATGAGATACCAGGAGGAGCTGGAAGTGCTCCACACCCTGGGCCGCAAAATGTCCGCTGGCACAGAGGATATAGTGGCCAAGTACGACGCCCAGACCGAAAAGAACAGAGAAAAATATACCCAGCTTTCTGACCTCAAGAGGGAGATCTTCGCCCGTGAGATCGAGAGGATCACATCGGAATTAAGCGATGATGCTGTGGCAGCAGGCTCCATCCCTGCCTGGCACTATCACATCCTGTCACTGGATGATCTGTCCACCATGTCCAGGGACCTGAGCCCCCTGGTGAAGAAGCTGATCTTCCTGGTCCACGACCCCTCCCATACGGTGCTTCTGGTATCGGACGGCACCATCAAGTGCGGTCAGCTGGTCAGGGAAAATGCCGGGATCTACAACGGAAAAGGCGGCGGATCCGACACCTTCGCCCGAGCCATCTTCCAGTCAAAGGACATGGCAGAGACCTTTATGGATCTCATCGAGAAGCATCTGAAATAACAACCAACGCACGCAAAAACTGCAGGGCGCGCCCTGCAGTTTTTTGATCTCATTTATATCAGTTCAGTATGTACACCCTGACGGTCCTTGCGCCCCAGAAGTAGCACTGCTGAAGTGACTCCATGTAAAGGTCAACCATGTTGCCCTTCACGCCGGAACCCACGTCGTTGGCGTAGGCGTAGCCGTAGCCCTCGATGTAAAGTCTGGTTCCCAGAGGGATAACGCTCTTGTCCACCGCGCATGTGCCGTAGGTGCAGCGTCCGCCGTAAGCTCCGATGGGATTGATATAGCTCGACCAGTATGAAACCGCTTTGCAGGTGATGACTCTGGAGTAGCTTAAGCCTGCCGGAACTCCGGACTGGAGCTTGTAACCTACGCTGGTCACCTGATCAACCGGTGCCTGCACTACCTCTTCAGATATGAGTTCTCTGGACTCTTCGACGCCGTCGATCAGGCGGGTCTTGTATGTTTTGCGGGAGATCCCGTTCTTGCCCTCTGTGGTGACAGCAACTTTTCCGATCTGAAAATCATAGTCATTGATGGTCTTGTATCCGAATGCCACCTCTGCGTCCTCGGTGGCTGTGCCGTAGGTCACTCTCTTGAGGACGATCTCATCCTCCATTTCGAGCTCGTCCGTGAGTTCAAAGTTAAGTATGTCCTCTTCACCCATTTCCTTGCCCAGGCCGTCCAGCACATCCTGCACTGTAAACGGCGGCTGAGCGCTGTAGGTCAGGGTCTCGCCGTCGGCGGTAAGGTAGACGTCGATGGGTTTCTCGATGGTGATGGTCATGCCGTTCTTTAAGAAATCCGCCTGACTGTTCAGCACCACGTCTTCTCCAGGGACGAAATCCACATCCTCTGTCTCCAGGAAGTCTGCGATCTGCCTGGCTGTTGTGTCATAGGTTATGGTCCTCTGGCCCGGATTATCGTTGATTATAACGGTCACCTGCTTGTGGATATGTGTGAGCGCGTAGCTTCCCGCGCACACTCCTGCCACCAGCAAAACAACAAGGATCGCCTTGGCTGCCTTATGGGCTCCCACCCATGTTCCTGCCTTGGATCCCCTGATCTTATTTCCCCGACGGTCACATGCGCCCCGGAGCTTCAATAAGCCTTTTTCG
>JAEEOX010000141.1 GCA_016284485.1 Bacillota bacterium
ATCGGACTCTAGTTTTTTGCGCACTTGTTGCGCGCAGATTGTTGTGATATAATACACGAAGTTATTTTCAAACCGGAGAGAAAAGGATATTCCGTATGAAAAAAAGCATATCCCTGATACTTTTACTGGCGATCATAGTCGGATGTTTCTCATTCATAAGCTACAGGAGCAAGTATTTTGCTTCTGACCTTAAGGTCGCCATACTGGTACCGGATGTCGTTGATGACAATTTCATAGGTCCCATGGTGTCTGACGCCGCGAAGCAGCTGAAATCCCAGGGAATAACCGCCGACATCGTGGAGTGCAAGGGCGACAACTACAGGATCAGAATGACCGAAGCAGCCACGTCTCACGAGATGGTGGTCTGTGTGGGCAGATACTTCTGGGAGATAGGCGACGTGTCCAGGGAATATCCCTCGGTGAAGTTCGTCTGGATGAACAATACAGTTGAGAGGCCGGAGGATTATCCTAACCTGGAGAATGTGACGTTCTACGAGAATCAGGGCTCCTATATTGCCGGATATCTGGCCGCTGCCATGACTGAATCCGGCGTTATAGGCATAGTCGTTTCAGAGAACAACAGCTCGGCGGTGAGGTATGCCGCAGGATTCATTCAGGGGGCAAAGGCCGTAAACTCCAGCATCGACGTTGTTACGGTGCTGGCGGGAACAGGTGACCTGGAGGGAGGACGCCTTCCTGCCATGGCGGCGATCAACAGAGACGCCGACGTGCTCCTGGAAGTGGGATTCGGAACCAGCGTCGGATTCTTCCAGGCTGCGAAGGAAAACGACGTATACGTCATAGGAACGGATACGGACAAAAAACTTGCTCTTCCCCAGTATGACGATCTGATCCTCTGCTCTGTAAGGAAGAACATAGGAAGGGCCATCGTAAGAGTCATCACCCGTTACGACGACTACTCTCAGTTCAGCGGAGGCAAGAACATTTCGGTGGGAATGAACGACGGCTACGTGGAAGTGACCTACGGCGGCGACTATTCAGCCCAGCTGGTGGATGAAAACCTTGTATCCCAGCTCGTCTACCTCAAGGACAGCATCATAAGCCAGGCGATCACGGTCGATCAGACGACCAAAGTCATCGACAAAGCACTGGTGGTATCCGGCTATGAAGAAACCGATGACGTGGAGGACACCGGCAGCGTAACATCCGGCACAGGCGAGGACGGCGGCGACGAACCGCTGATAGTCCCGGATAAATAATTCAGTTATCACTTACAGAAAGGAAATATACGAAATGAAAAAGACTATAGCGGTACTTCTGATCCTTATAATGACAGCAGTATTGTTCACGGGCTGCGGAGCGGAGTATAAGATAAACATCAGCCCTTATGACACGCTGAATTATGACGAATACGTCAAGCTTCCGGATTATTCCGGCTACACAGTGACCGTGGAGAAGACCGAAGTGACAGATGAAGACGTGGAATTTGAGATCAATTCCAGACTGGCATCCGCCTCCGGCGAGGTGCAGGTGACTGAAGGCCAGGTCGGAGAGGGAGATACCGTCATTATTTCATATAAGGGAACTCTTGAAGACGGTACCACCATGGACGGAATGAACGCCGAGAATCAGACTCTGGTACTGGGCTCCAACTCATACATCGACGGATTCGAAAAAGGCCTCTACGGCCATGAGATCGGTGAGACAGTCACTCTGAACCTGAATTTCCCGGATCCTTATCCCAACAACCCGGACCTTTCAGGAAAGGGCGTAGTCTTCGAGGTCACCATCGTGTCCAAGACAGAGACTCAGCAGGCCGAGCTCAACGAAGAGTTCATCTCTTCCGACAGTGAGGGCGCTGCCAAGACAGAGGAAGAATACCGTGAGTTCATCAGGAACACTCTGCAGGAAAAAGCTGACGAACAGGCCATCTATGATGCCAAGTCTCAGATCTATCAGCAGATCCTCGACAACTCCGAGATCCTCAAGTATCCCGAGGACGAGCTGGCCGCACAGCTGGAGATAGCTGCAGAGCAGTACCGCGGATATGCTTCATCCAACGGCATGAGCTGGGAGGATTTCGTCGCATCATATTTCGGAGATGAGAATACTTTCAATTCACAGCTCCAGACTTATGTTGAGAGCCAGGTCGGTTCCAAGATGATCATCTTCGCTCTCTGCGAAAAGGAGAACATCAAGGTGACTGACAAGGAATACTCTGAGCAGATAGCTGAATATCTGGAGGGCTTCGGCGTTAAGGACGCAGCAGAGTTTGAGACCTACTACGGAACTCCCGTCCAGGAATACATGGAGATGTACGAAGTGCCCACAAACATGTACCTTGAGAAGGTGCTGGACAAGCTTTTCGAGCAGCTTAAGACCGAGAGCGAGACTGCAGCTCAGTAAGCCGGCGCAAAAAAATAAGACATGAAACTTCAGGCGCGGTCCGGAGATTATTTCCGGTCCGCGCACTTTAATTTTTTGCGCAGACGGATAGACGGAAACCACAAAATGTGGTATTATAATCAGGTGATTCATATCGAATTGTGGTTTTTGTAGAAGAAGGGGCCGGAAATGGTCCTTTCTTGTGGGAGGAATAGTATGAAGTGTCCATATTGCGACAACATTGATACCAAAGTTATCGACTCAAGACCCACCGAAGACGGGCATGCCATAAGGAGGAGAAGAGGCTGTGACAAGTGCGGCCGCAGATTCACCACCTATGAGAAGGTGGAGGAGTCCATCCTCATGGTCATCAAGTCCGACGGCAAGAGGAGGGAGGCCTTCGACCGCGACAAGCTTTTCAGAGGTATCGCCCGTGCGTGCGAGAAGAGACCTGTTTCTGCAGAGACCATGGAGAACATCGTCAACTCCGTGGAGCGTGAACTGAACAACCTCATGGTCAAGGAAGTCGAGTCCAAGTACATCGGCGAACTTGTCATGGAGGAACTCAAGAAGGTGGACGAAGTGGCTTACATCAGATTCGCCTCAGTCTACAGACAGTTCACTGACGTCAACACCTTCATCACAGAAGTCGAGAAGCTGGTGGGGAAGAAGAAATGAGCGAGAGATTCCGTATAGCCATAGACGGACCCAGCGGCGCGGGCAAATCCACCGTGGCCAAACAGGTGGCTGCCAGACTGGGCATCGAGTACATCGATACCGGAGCCATGTACAGGGCAGTTGGGCTCAAGATGCTGAGACTGGGCATCGCCATGGAGGAGAATGAAGAACTTCAGAAAATGCTGGACGACACCGACGTGGACTTCGAGAAGGAGAGGATCTATCTGGACGGTGAGGACGTGAGCGATCTCATCAGGACCCAGGAGATCTCCAAGGCTGCATCGGACTGCTCCGCATTCGCCATCGTCAGGGAGAAGCTGGTGGAACTCCAGAGAGCCATGGGCGAGAGGAAGTCCATCATCATGGACGGACGCGACATAGGCACCGTGGTGCTGAAGGATTCGAAGCAGAAGTTCTATCTGACCGCCACAGCTGAAGAGAGGGCCATGAGAAGATATCTGGAGCTGAGGGAAAAGGGATCAGCCGAGGGATATGAACAGGTGCTGGAGGACGTGATCAAGCGAGATTACAACGACTCGCACAGAGACGTATCGCCCTTGAGACAGGCGGAGGACGCCGTGCTCATCGACAGTACCAACATGACCGTGGAGCAGGTGGTCGACTTCATAATCGAAAGCGTGACTTCCGCATAAAAGATCATCGCGGGGCGGGGGGCCCTGTGAAATAAAGGAAAGGGGTAAAAGGATAAGAGATGAATATCAAAGAACTGCCTTCGGAGGAAAGGCCGGTGGAAAAGCTGCTTTCGTACGGAAGCGGCTCGCTTTCCAATTCCGAGCTGTTGGCTGTGCTCCTGGGTTCAGGCGTAGGGGGCATGTCTGCCATCGGTCTGGCGGAAAGGGTGCTCACAGCTTCAGGCGGACTGGCGGGACTCTGTGAGATGACTGCAGAGGACCTCATGGATCTGCCGGGCATCGGCCCCAAGAAGGCCGCCACCATGATATGCGCCATGGAGCTTGGGAGGAGAACAGCCTCACCGGCAGGAAAGAAGAGAAAGAAGATCGGAACTCCCTCGGAGCTTGCGGATTTTTTCATGGAGGACATGAGGCACCTCAAGAAGGAACATTTCAAGGTGCTCCTTCTGAACGTCAGGCTGGAAGTGATCGGGCTGGAAACAGTGTCCATCGGCGACCTGGCCGGCGCCCCGGTGCATCCCAGAGAGACTTTTGAACCCGCCATCAGGAAGGGTGCGGCTGCGGTGTGTTTCGCCCACAACCATCCTTCAGGAGATCCTGAGCCTTCGGACGATGACATAAACGTCACGAAGAGGCTCATGGAGTGCGGCGACATACTGGGGATCCGGGTCCTGGATCATATAATAATCGGGGACGGCACATACAGGAGCATGAAGGAAGCAGGCTTCATGAATCGTGCTTGAAAATAGTCCGCGGGAGTAATACAATACATTAGCAATGGGCAAAACTATTATCGTGTGTTCCGGCAAGGGCGGAACCGGCAAAACAATGTTTGCGGCGAATCTCGGAGCGATGCTCGCCAAGAGAGAGAACCGTGTGTGTCTCATCGACATGGACACGGGGTTGAGGAATCTCGACCTCTATCTTGGCTTGGAAAACAATGTGGTCTACGACGTCTCCGACGTGCTCAGCGGAGTCTGCCGCATCAAGCAGGCCCTGATCAAGCATAAGTCCTTCCCGGGACTTTACTTTATGGCTGCCAGCCCCAGACCCGACGAGGGAGAATTCACTCCGCTTCACATGCAGGTCCTCTGCAGCAAGCTGAGCAAAAAATTCGACTACGTCATAGTTGACTGCCCTGCAGGCCTGGACGACGGTCTCCAGATAGCCACGGGAGGAGCGGATCAGGTCATCATGATCATCACTCCGGAGTACTCTTCCATAAGGGACGCCGAGGCTGTCACAGCCAATCTCATGGACCAGAAGATCAGCAAGATCCACTATGTGCTCAATAAGGTCAATGTGGATCTGGTAAAACTGGGCTATGAGCTGTCTCTTGAAGATCTGCCGGAGGTCATAAGGAGGAGGCTCATCGGCATAGTCAAGGATGACGTGAACATCCACATCTCCACCAATCTGGGGATGCCTGCGGTGTTCCAGCCGGATACCTACATCTATCACAACTTCTACAAGATCGCAGGACGTGTGATGGATCTGTAGATCAGATGTTTTGTACTCAAGGCTCTCTGCCACATGGCAGGGGGCTTTTTTTGCACAGGATCTGATTGACAATAATATTGACAATTTGCCTGTCGTTAGAGTACAATAAATTTCGTATGAGTATATACGGATCTAATCTGAGAATTACGATTTCATATACAAAAATTGAATAAGGAGGAAAATGCATATGAATCCAGTGGTTTTGACTGTTATCATCGCGGTCGTCGCACTGATCATCGGTGCACTGATCGGTTACATATACAGAAAATCAGTAGGTGAGAAAGCGATAGGCTCCGCTGAGCAGGTAGCCCGCAACATGATCCTGGATGCGGAGAACAAATCCGAAAGCATCAAGAAGGACGCACAGAAGGAAGCCAGAGAAGAGGCCAGAAGAATAAGGTCCGAGGCAGAGAAAGACGCAAGAGAGAGAAGAGACGAGGCCAAGAGGACTGAGCGCAGGCTGCTCCAGAAGGAAGAGAATCTGGACCGCAAGACTGAGAACATCGAGAAGAAAGAGGAGAGCATAGCCCAGAAGGAACAGGGCCTCATAACCAAGCACAAAAATCTTGACAAGATCATCGCTGACCAGACTGCGGAACTGGAGAGGATCTCCGGTTATACCCAGGAGGAGGCCAAGCAGATCCTGCTCCAGAATGTTGAGAAGGACGTGAGGCATGACGCCTCAGTCATGATCAAGGACATCGAGGCCAAGGCCAAGGAAGAAGCCGACAAGAAGGCCAAGTACATCATCGTGAACGCCATCCAGAGATGTGCTGCAGATCAGGTTGCTGAGTCCACAGTGTCCGTGGTGAACCTTCCCAATGACGAGATGAAGGGACGTATCATAGGACGTGAAGGAAGAAACATCAGGGCCATCGAGACCCTGACGGGAGTCGACCTGATCATCGACGATACTCCGGAGGCCGTCATCCTTTCCGGTTTCGACCCGGTGAGACGTGAGGTGGCAAGAGTCGCCCTTGAGAAGCTCATCGTGGACGGAAGGATCCATCCCGCAAGGATCGAGGAAATGGTCTACAAGGCAGAGAAGGAAGTGAACCAGATCATCAAGGAAGCCGGTGAGAACGCCGCCTTCGAATGCGGTATCCACAACCTTCACCCCGAGCTCGTCAAGATCCTGGGAAGACTTAAGTACAGAACATCCTACGGGCAGAACGTGCTCCAGCACTCTGTTGAAGTTTCCCACCTGGCGGGCCTCATGGCAGGCGAGCTGGGTCTGGACATAAAGCTGGCCAAGAGAGCAGGTCTGCTCCACGACATCGGCAAGGCTCTCGACCACGAGTTTGAAGGTACCCACGTTGACATCGGTATCGACATCCTCAAGAAATACAAGGAATCTCAGGCTGTCATCGACGGCATGGCCTCCCACCACGGAGACTATGAGCCCAAGAGCATGGAAGCGGTGCTCATCGCCGCTGCTGACGCTCTTTCGGCTGCACGTCCCGGTGCAAGGAGAGAGACTCTGGACGTTTACGTCAAGCGTCTCGAGAAGCTGGAGGAGATCGCCAACAATACTCCGGGCGTGGAGAAATCCTTCGCCATCCAGGCAGGACGTGAGATCAGGATCATCGCCAAGCCTGAGGAGATCAAGGACGACGAGATGGCATATCTTGCCCGCGAGATCTCCAAGCAGATCGAGTCCGAGCTGGAGTACCCGGGTCAGATCAAGGTCAACGTCATCCGCGAGACCAGAGCCATCGACTACGCAAGGTAGAGGTGCTGCGGCGCAGGTGTTTTGCGGTAATTAAAGAAACTTTCATGAGGGACAGCTCTTCTGTCCCTTATGTTTTACAGGTGGTTTTTTGAGATAATGGAAGAAAGTCTCCTTTCAAAAGGTAACAAGGCGTTTTATACGGAGGCCGTGAAGATCGGATTCCCCATAATGATCCAGCAGCTGATCATCTTCGCTGTTGGGCTTTGTGATACCATCATGGTGGGCAAGCTCTCCACCCAGGCCCTGGCCGCGGTGGGCTCGGCCAACCAGATCACAATGGTGTACCTGAACACCGTGTTCGGCTTCCTCTCGGGCGTGGGCGTATTCGCCGTGCAGTACTGGGGGATCAGGGACCTTAAGACCTTGAGGAAGCTTCTTGGCGTAGCCTACTCGGTGGTGCTGGCCGCGGGAGTGCCCATGACCATACTGGCATCGGTGTTCGCCCCTCAGCTGATCTCCATTTTCTCGAAAGATCCCGAGGTCGTAGCCATCGGAACGGAGTACATGAGGATCGCGGTGTTCACCTTCATAATCACAGGGATAACCTTCACGATCTCCTACAACTCCAGGGCCATAGCCATGCTGAAGTGGCCGACGGTGTTCAACGCGGTGGCGGTCAGCCTTAATATTTTCCTGAACTGGGTACTGATCTTCGGTAAGTTCGGAATGCCTGCCATGGGCGCAAGGGGCGCCGCTGCTGCCACTTTGATCGCCAGGATCATAGAGCTGACCATGTTGCTCCTGTATGTGTACCTCTCCAAGGACCACCCGCTCAAGGCCAGCTTAAGCGAACTCAGGTATGAGAAGGAGCTCCTGGTGAGGGTGATCAGAACAGCCTATCCCGTGGTCTTCAATGAGTTCCTCTGGATACTGAGCTTCAGCACCATTTACGCCATCTACGGACATATCGACGCCAAGGGAACAGCCCTGGCCGTGTCCCAGATATCGATGACGGTCTCGGACATCTTCATGGCCATATTCTGCGGCATAGCCAACGCCTGCATGGTCATCGTGGGCCAGGAACTGGGGCGGGGAAACATGGACGCCGCCTTCCTCAGCGCGAAAAAGTGCCTGAGACTGGTGTGGGCCGCCAATATCATCTGCACCGTGGGCCTCATTCTTTGCAGAGGCTTCGTGGTAGGGATCTATGACTACGAGCCTGCGGTGAACAAGATGATCATGGATACCCTCCTGGTATCAGCGCTCACCATGTCGCCCAGGATGCTGTCCTACACCTTCATCTGCGGAATACTGAGGCCGGGCGGAGACACGGTGTGGGGATTCTTCGTGGACGCCGGCCTTAACTGGCTCCTCAATGTGCCTCTGGCACTGATCTCTGTCTACGTGCTCAGATGGCCGCTGGCAGGGTGCATGGCCCTCGTGGCCATCGGCGAGGTGGTGAAGACCATCGCAAGCTACAGGAGATTCTACTCCAAAAAATGGATGAACATATTTACCGGGAGATGAAAATGATCGCATATCTGGATAATTCAGCCACCACCAGACAGTACGATGAGGTCACCGATCTCATGGCTGATATCGCAAAAAATACATACGGCAATCCTTCATCCCTCCACGCCCTGGGCTTTGAAGCCGAGAAGGCGGTGAAGGAGGGGAGGACCATCATGGCCCGAGCCATCGGATGCAGCCCGGAAGAGGTCTACTTCACGTCCTGCGGGACAGAGTCGGACAACACGGTCATAATGGGTTGCGCCGGGCCTTCCAGAAAGCCCCGGAACAACCGCAAAAGGATAATCTCCACCCAGGTGGAGCACCCCGCGGTGCTGGAGCCTTTGAATGAGCTGGAGAGGCAGGGATTCGAGGTGATTCGTCTCAAGGTGGACGGACAGTGCAGGGTGGACCTTGATGAGCTTAAAAGATCCCTTACTGAGGACACCATCCTGATCTCTGTAATGACTGTAAACAACGAGACCGGATCCATAATGCCCATCGAAGAGATCGGCAGGATCAAAGCAGAATTCAACAGGGAGCACGGCACTTCTGTGCTGCTTCATACCGATGCGGTCCAGGCCTTCGGCAAACTTCCCATCGACATGAACGGCAATTTCAGGGATGTGGACATGATGTCACTCTCTTCCCATAAATTCCACGGCCCCAAGGGCATGGGCGTACTCTTCGTCAGAAAGGGCACCAGGCTGACGCCTTTCATGCTTGGAGGCGGCCAGGAGAAAGGCTTCCGCTCAGGCACCGAGAACGTGCCCGGGATCGCCGGCACCGGACTGGCTGCAGGCCTGTCCGTTCGAAACCTGAAGACCAGGTCGGAGCAAATCGCAGAGCTCAGAGATCTCCTCAGAACCAGGATACTGGCCGAGATCCCGGACGTCAGGATCAATTCCCCCGAGGACGGAGTGTGCTCAGTGCTGAACGTGAGTTTCCTGAGGACCAGGGGAGAGGTCATCCTCCATTCCCTGGAGCAGCAGGGAGTCTATGTTTCCACGGGTTCCGCCTGCTCCTCGAACCACAGTTCGAAAAAAGGCTCCCACGTCCTCAACGCCATGGGCCTGAAGCCCGCGGAGATCGAGGGCGCCCTGAGATTCAGCCTCAGCGAATTCACAACCCGCGACGAGATCGACCACGCCTTCACCGCCCTCAAGAATGCGGTGGAGACCTTCAGGAAGCTGGGAAGCTTCAGATAGACTGGTTTTAAAATGAAAAGACCCTTTTATCAGCACGATGTCTGATGGAAGGGTTTGTTTTTTTGCTGGATTTTCTGTTGACGGCCAGTTTTTTTGAATCGAACGGACACGTGTGAGCAAAAAACTGCTCTCCAACGGAATAAACATAATATCGTTTTCCGTTGGGGAATGTATTTTTTGCTCAGAACGGACACATGCATGTTAAAAAGGGCGCTTCAACGGAAAGAATACTTAGTCTCTTACTAAGATTCTGTTTGGCATATTGTACATGGCGGAAAAGGAATGTACTATCAGGGTTGAGGTACTTAGACACGGATTTGATAGGGGGGTAATCTTATTTTTATGGATTTGGAAAAAGCCCTGCTTCAGGAACTGGCAGGCATTAATGTGTATCTAAAAGGTCTTGGCGAATGTGAACTGGATGGTATATGTGGTGAACTGGTGTTTGATAAAGGCATGCTGAGAGGGCATCTGCAGGTTAAACGAGGCAGTTCTGCAGGACGGTACTATTATGAGTTCGCCGATGAAGATGGCAATCGTCGCACAGTGGCTTTTGGCGGCAGCATGGACCCCAGAGTCATACGGTTCAAGCAGTTCAAGTATAATGAAGTGCTGAGAGCGGTCCTGAAAAGGAATAAGAAGCTGCTCGAAAGGATTTTAAAGGCCTTGGAAAAGAGCCATTTTAGATATGACCCTGAAGCCATCGACAGCTTGCTGACCCCAGTCAATGTTGATCGCACCGGTCTGGTCAACAAATGCCCGGGTCTGATATCTCCGGACGATTGGATGAAAATTCCATTCGAAACATACGCAAGGGGATCGGATGAGAATAAAAAGCACATAACCTGCGACGGGACCCGCGTCCGGTCCAAGGGTGAGGTGATAATCTACAACACCCTTAAGATGCTGGGCGTGCCGTTCAGATATGAGCAGACGATCATTCTGACCGATGAAAACGGGGCAAGGGTCAGGAGGGTGCCGGACTTCGTGATCCTCAGGCCTGACGGCACTGAGGTCATTCTGGAATATCTGGGCAAGATCGATGACGACGAGTATCTCCTTGAGAATCTGAGAAAGATCCAGCTTTACAGGAGGAACGGGTACGACCTGGGAGAGAATCTCTTCATCGTCGGTGACAGCTATGGGGGATGGATCGATTCGCAGCAGATAGTAAAGCTAGTCGAATTCATAATGTCATGAAAAGACCGCAGGCCCAGGCCTGCGGTCTTCGCCGCATAAGGAAACCCCGCGTCAGACGCGGGGTTGGGTTTGGTATTGCGTTTCTATTTCAGCGTCTCCAGGACTTTGAGGAGGTATTTCCATGTCCTCTGGGTGGATGGGATGGAAAGCTTCTCATTGGGGGAGTGTACGTCGAACATGTCGGGGCCGATGGATACAGCATCGAAGTCTGCTCCCATCTTGCCTGCGAAGAAGCCGCACTCCAGGCCGGCGTGTGTGGCCAGGACCAGAGGCTCCTTGCCGTACACTTCCTTGAATACCGCCACGCATGTGTCTCTCAGGGGAGAATCCGGTTTGTACTCCCAGCCGGGATAATAGAGCTTGTGCTCCACATTGCCGCCGAACTGCAGGTAGTAGCTGGTCAGTCTCTTCTGGAGGAACATGAGCCTTGAATCCACGGAGCTCCTTAAGCCGTGAAGGGTGTTGAATTCGAACTCTTTGAGCTCGCAAACGCCCAGGTTCAGGCTGACTTCGGGAAGGCCCTTGATGTCCATGCTCATGTTGATGATACCGTCGGGAACGTTCAGAAGATACGCGATTACCCTGGAGGTGCTCTCGCTGTCGATGGGATCGCAGCTTGCCGCCTCGAGTTTCGTCAGCTCCAGTGCAAGGCCGGGATCGGAAGCGTGGAACTCATTCTTGAGTTTGGTCCTGAGATCTGCCACCATGTCCTCCAGGAACTCTGCGCCGGAGGCCACCAGGATCTCTGCGGTGGTATCCTTCGGGATGGCGTTGTCAAAAGCTCCGCCCTTGAAGGTCACCAGCTTGAAGACGACCTTCGATGCGAGCTCCGAAAGGATCCTGCCCATAAGCAGGTTGGAGTTTCCTCTCTCCTTGTCGATCTCCATGCCGGAGTGTCCGCCCAGCAGACCGTTGAGGCGCAAAACATACGACTCGCCTGAAGCTTTTACTCTGGTCACGGGAATGTGACCTTCTGCGGCAGATCCGCCTGCGCAGCTTACGGTGAAGATGCCCTCTTCCTCAGAGTCGATGTTGATCATCCTGTTTGAATGCAGGTTGGAAACGTCGATGCCCTCGGCACCTTCAAGTCCGGTCTCCTCGTCAACGGTAAAGACGCACTCAAGAGCCGGGTGCTTATATTCTTTTGAGTCCAGGAGGGCCAGCATCATGGCCACTGCGATCCCGTCATCTCCGCCCAGTGTGGTACCGTCAGCGGTGAGGAAGTCTCCGTCTATCATGAGCTTTATGGGCTCTATTTTCATGTCGATGTCCAGACCGGTCTCTTTCTCGCAGACCATGTCCATGTGGCCCTGCAGGATGACGGGTTCCGCATCCTCATAGCCTTCAGAAGCCGGTCCGTAGATGATAACGTTTTCCAGCTCATCCTGAACATAGTCAAGACCTCGCTTCTTGGCGAAGTCCGCCAGATAGTTGCTGATCTGTGTCGTGTTGTAGGAACCGTGGGGTATGGCGGCTATCTCCTCAAAAAAGCCAAATACGTCACCGGGTTCGGGTCTTTTATATTCTGTCATCTTAACACCTCCTTGTGGTAAACAGACATTATTAACATGATGGGAACAGGCGGGGCAGGGCAGCCCGTCTCGCCTCTAGATCTCCGGAAGCCTTCCGGGGGCGATGGTAACAGTTTCCCGTGATTCCACGGCTCTCTCCACCAGTCCCTCAACGTCCAGACGGGACTCGCTTTCGATGATCTTTTCAAGTTTGGGCCTGGTGGCCGGGTGCTTGGGAAGGAACACGGTGCAGCAGTCCTCGTAGGGCTCTATGGATTTCTCGTAGGTGCCGATCTCCATGGCTCTGTCCATGATCTCGATCTTATCCATTCCGATGAGGGGACGGAAGACCGGCATGGTCACAGAGTTATCGGTGACCACCAGGGCCTCTGCAGTCTGGGAAGCCACCTGGCCCAGATCTTCTCCGGTGATGAGAGCCTGGCAGCCGTTGGCCCTGGCCAGTTTCTCCGCGATCATCATCATGAAGCGTCTGACGTGGATGGTGGTCTCCTCTTCGGGACAGTTCTTAACGATCTCCTCCTGGATGGGAAGAAGATTGATTATGTGCATCCTGAACTTGCCTGTGTAGGCCGCGACCAGGCCTGCCAGCTCGATGACCTTTTCTCTGGCCCTCTCTGAGGTGTAGGGGTAGGAGTGGAAGTGCACCGCCTCCAGCATCATCCCGCGCTTGGCCATCATCCATGCAGCCACCGGGGAATCGATGCCTCCGGAAAGCAGGATCATGCCTTTGCCGTTGGTGCCCAGGGGCAGCCCGCCCAGGCCGCTGACCTTCGAGTCATATATGTATGTGCGGTCGTGCCTCAGGTCCACTTTGAGGAGCACGTCGGGATCGTGGACGTCCACCTTCAGGACCTTGCAGCCGATGAGGACCTTGGCGCCGATGATCCTGCCTATGTCGGGGGACTTCACCGGGAAGGTCTTGTCCGCACGCTTGGCCTCCACCTTGAAGGTCTTTATGCCTTTCTCGGCGATGAGACGGTTCATGTAGTCCACGGCCTCAGCACCGATGGCGTCAAGACTGGATTCAGCCTCCACGGCCTTGGAGACAGAGGCCACGCCGAACACTCTGCATGCGGCGTTGATGATCCTGTCTGGGTCGATATCCTTTGAGGCTCTCACGAAAATGAGGCCTTCGTTTCTGGATATATCCAGATCCTTGCCTCTTCCCACTTCTCCCAGATCCTTCAGAGCAGACTTTACTCTGTCCAGGAGCATGCGCTCGAAATAGGGCTTGTTCATGCCCTTGAGAGCGACTTCACCTGTTCTTACGATGAATATGTTCTTTTCGTTCATTTCTCTCCTTTGGACCGGCAAATGTAGTTGGTGCCGGTGGTAGTATTTTTTGCGCTTTCATTATATAAGGACGGCGCAAAAAATGCAAATCCGCGTAGGTCACTTAAGTGTAGTGGCTCTGCGTACTAAAAAAAGAACTTGATAAGGGTTGAAATATTAACAAAAAGATG
>JAEEOX010000017.1 GCA_016284485.1 Bacillota bacterium
GCCCTGGGACTTCTGGTGAACATCCTGAGAAACACACTTCTCCTCAGGATCGACAGGTGGCCATGGGTAAGAAGCAGGATCACACTTTCCGCCATCATCGGGCTTCTGATACTGATCACCTGCCTGACCTGGTCCGGATGGATCAGTCTTCTCCCCTTCTTCTCAGTGGCAGTCACAAGCATCGGTTACTGGACCAACAACGCACAGGAAATAAGATTTTCCCAGCTTATCGGATCACCCTGCACCCTGCTCTATGACGTGCTGATCAGATCCTGGGGAGGTGCGCTGAGTGAAGGCATCGCGCTGGTATCCATCATCATATCCATCAAAAGATTCGGATGGGAAAACTTAGGAAAAGATTTAAATGAGGGCGTAGTCCCGGAAATATAACAAGGAGGCAATCAAATGAGAATCACCAGAACACACATCTTAATCGCAGCAGTCATCACCCTCGTACTGGCAGTTATCTGCGGCTTCACTTTCGCCACACCCGCATTCGACTTATTCATGGTCCTTGCACAGCTGTCTCTGTTCGGCTTCATGTCACTGTACATCACCTACGCGGTCCCCGAAAAGAGCTTCCGCCACTAAACCTAAATAAACAGTCACCCTAAATTAATGTAAATAAAGCAAATGGGGTCCCATATCGGGGCTCCATCTTTATTTTATGCAAGTTATGTCCGATAATCCGCAAACTGTTCCAAAGGCTTGAAATCGGTTTTTTCATGTAATACACTTGACCCAACAAAGGGGAAACAGGAGGAACGAAGTGAAACTGAAGGTCATGCTGGATCCGACAGATCCAATCCTGGATGAACTCAGGGAACTGAATATCGAGATAGACGAGCGCTCGGAATATGTGCTCACCAGAAGAGGCATGGATGTAAATTACCTCCCCGCCAAAAAAGGTGAGCAGACATTCTATATATCTATCTCAGATATCATCTACATCGACAGCCTGGGGCACGACGTGATGATCCACACCATGGACGGAACATATGTCACCAGGGAACGCCTGAAGCAGCTGGAAAGAATGCTTGACCCGGACGATTTTCTGAGGGTAAGCAATTCTGCGATCATTTCAGTCAAGGGCATCCGCCGCATCGAAGCCTCCATACTGCAAAAGTTTATTTTGCACATGGCTAACGGTGACAAGGTGGACGTCACCCGTTCCTACTATTATATTTTCAAAGATAGATTCAACATTTAGGGGAGGCAAAACATGGCAGTTGCATTTGGAATCTTACTTATACCGCTCATGCTTCTGAGCTTAGCTATAATACCGGTAGTAGCAGCGCTTATCTACAAAGGGGCCTACACCCGCCACCTCAACGAACAGATGGAGTCGGGAGCCACATCGAAGAAATGGATCTCTCCCCTCGGAGCCGGCCTGATCACATTCCTCGGAGAAGTGCTGATCCTGGTCGGAGCCTTCGGCCTGTTCATGGCCAGAACACCGAGTCTGGGCGGCGATGATCATATCGAGATCAACGCCAACGGATGCCGGTCATGGACCTTCTCCACTGACGAGGCGGCTGATACGGAGTATGCGGTATTCAACGGCGACCCGGTGGAGAATTATGCCATGACGATAGGAGAATCCGGCGACTTCATCTACTACGCGTATCACAGAATGGCCGGTTCTGAAGACATGCCTATGTACGCGCTGGTGGTGGAATACAGAGGGAATAAAAAAATCGGTGACTTCGTGGGCAGCACCAACTTCGGCAAGGATCCAAACGGAATATTCCTGGGTAACGGCGCTCCGAACAGCGGCGACAACAGGGTCATAGTTATTATCCATCCGGACGATATACAGGTGACGACAACAGTCACTGAAAACGGTGTGGACAAGACTGAGACTTATACTGTCCCCAAGGAAGAAATTCCGCTGTCCTACACACTGGAGCTGTATGAACCGACTCCTGCCAATGCTCCGGACAGTTTCGATCCGAAGGTCATAGAACGCATCACCATCGATCTGAGCGACCTGTCGTTCTAAGCAAAAAACACTGAAGGCACCCCGCGGGGTGCCTTTTTCGTGTCTTAAAACCTATTAACTTTCTCTATTTGTTATAGCGTTTCTTCGCGGTGATCGCTGCAAGAGCAGAGAACGATACGAACATCATTGCAACATAGAGCATGATGCCGCTGTCATCTCCAGTCTGGGGAACTCCCGGATCATCGGGCTCAACCGGCGGATCTACAGGCGGATCTACAGGCGGATCTACCGGGGGATTATCGGCAGCCTTGATGGTGAACTTGGCACCGACATATTTGATGGTGTAGTTGTCACCTGCGGATATGGTGCCTATCAGGATGTCATATTCTCCCGGATCCTCGCCGGCAACTCTCGTAAGGGCTCCTGTGATGGTGTCCCCTTCAACCAGACCTGCAGCAGTATATGTGAGTTCGGGATCATTCTCGCCTACAGTCTTCTCTTTCGGGTCTGCGGTGATCGTCAGCTCT
Organism: Bacillota bacterium; assembly: GCA_016284485.1. Lineage (GTDB taxonomy): Bacteria > Bacillota > Clostridia > Peptostreptococcales > Anaerovoracaceae > RUG754. The sequence goes on from JAEEOX010000017.1 coordinate 2,470, forward strand.
GCGGGAAGTATCTCATAATCCACGGTGGCTGTAGCTACATTCCTCCAGGTCTCATCTTCACCTGCTACGATTCCGGCGGTATATGTTCCCGGAGTTGTTGGTGCGGTCTCACTGGGTGCATATTCCGTATCGCCTCTTCCCATGTATTGTATGGACGATGCGCTGACCTGAAGGCCTGTGGCCTCGTTGAATGCGTCAACTCCGGAAAGTGTCGCTTCAGCTGACTTACCGTCGCCGTAGTGTGTCTTCTCGGGAGCTACGATGGAGAAGGATACCTTTCCGTCCGGAAGGTCGCATCCTTCTTCTGTGCAGGTAGCCGTAAGGGTGGCTCCGTCACCGGAATATGTGAAGTCGTGTACATGCGTTTGCACGGGCTCGGTTATGGTTATGTCATCCACCATGCACATATAGACGTCGTAACTGTCATAGTGGCGGATCGCAACATATCCTTCGCCGCTGAATGCGCTGAGATCGGCAGTGTATTGTTTCCAGTGCTCAGCTGTCAGAGTCCAGCTCTGTACCTCCACGAAATCTGCAGCGTTGGTATTGCTGCCCGTGGAAACAAATACCCCTAATTTCTCATTGACATAATTATCATCAAGGGGGCAGGTGTAGAAGCTGATGCTTCCGCCCAGCTCCACCTTGGGAGAAACCAGATAATTGTCCGGACTTAAAATTCCGAAGCCGTTGGAAAACGATGCGCTCATGACAGAGCCTGGTGAGTCATGGTAATGATCAACCTTGTCCCAATCGATCAATTCATACTGGCTGTCGATCGTACTGAGATCTGTGGTCCAGAACCAGTTATGGCCGTCTCCATCGGCGTCGATCGTGGTCCATCCGTCGAGTCCCCCTTCAAAAGTATATGTCGTGCTGGAGTCTGCAACTGCAGGTGTGACGCCGAACACGCCGAATACCAGCGTGAATACCATAAGAAGGCTGAACAGTGCGCGTGCAACATTTGCATTAAGTTTCATGATTCCACCTCTTTGGGTAAATAAATAAAAAAATAATAATTGCTTTTGTTTATTTTACACTAATCTTTTCCTGCAGGCAACACCTAAATCCCAGTCCAACTAAAAAAAACGGACCAATTCGCGGTCCGCTCTCATATTTTGATTCAGTTTTCTTTCTTTGCCTTGATCCGGTCTCCTATGTAGAAGCCCAGCGTCACCACCAGCATGTAAGGCACCAGTATGAGCACACAGGGCAAAAGATACAGGAACGGATAAGGCAGGAAGCTGTGGAACAGTTCCAGAACGAAGTTCCCCTCGGTCTCCACCGAATAGAAATAGTTGGCGTTGGGATAGAGTCCGCTCCACCTCATACCCATATTTATCATGAATATCACGAAGGTGATGATCAGTATGGTCAGAACTATTTTGGGAAGATCCCTGAACTTCGGCTTGTAGAGCCCGAAAGTTGCCACCGCCAGTCCTTCGATGACGATGAGGAAATGTGTACCGTAGTAGCCCAGCATTCTCGGAAGAAGTATTGAGAATCCGTTGAATTCCACGCCGGGCATGGACAGAGCCATCATGGCGCCCAGTGGTCCCACGAAGAAGCAGAACGCCAGAAGCTCCCTTTTGTCCAGAAGCACAGCGATGGGTATCAGGATCATGTTGATATTGCAGAGCTGCAGCGGCAGTTCGCCCCACCAGTTGAATCCGCCCATGCCCAGACCTTTTCTCAGTTCATCGAATTCCGGATCCTGGGACAGAGCGATCTTGTAGATGACGAATCCTATGAGAGTCAGGATGCTTGCTATGACAAGGACTTTCTTCCTCGTCTCGATGCTCTTCTTTCTCAGGGCTATGCTGGCAATTATCAAAATCAGTATCAGGACTCCAAGGATGCAGCAAAACACTGCATTGAACGGCCTGATTATCAGGAAACTGTCATTGTTCATAATACTCTCCCTCATTAATTAGCCAATCCCACTGTTATCATAATAACATACAGCAGGCAAAAAACAAACATTTACTGCCGTATTGTGGCTTTTCATTTTTTGTGCTAATTTGTCGGTATAAGATGACAGGAGTATTTTGACATGAAGATCCGCAATTCCACATTGAAAGATCTCGACAGGATCATGAATATCTACGTCATAGCCCGGGATTTCATGGCTTCTCACGGCAACCCCAACCAGTGGGGTCCCACCAACTGGCCGCCGGAGGATCTGATCCTGAACGACATAAAAGACCATAACAGCTACGTGTGTGAAGATGACGAGGGACAGGTGGTCGGCACATTCTTTTTCATACACGGAGAAGACATAGAACCCACCTACCGCCGGATCACTGACGGACACTGGCTGAATGACAGTCCCTACGGCGTGGTCCACCGTCTGGCATCTGACGGATCCGTAAAGGGCGTCGGAAGATACTGCCTGAACTGGGCATATTCTCAGTGCGGCCATCTCAGAGTGGATACCCACGGCGACAACACCGTCATGCAGGATCTGGTCAGAAGCCTGGGCTTCGTCCACTGCGGCACCATCTATGTGGAAGAAGACGACTATCCACGTCTCGCATATGAAAAAACACCGGCCTCAGTCTGAGGCCGGTGTTTTAGTGTTTCATTCTCCGTAGGTCTCGATTATCCAGGAAGCCCATTCATCATAGGCGGTCTGCCAGTCCGTTCCGAAGGCGTCGCTGAACTTTTTCTCACCGAAGCAGAAATCGCTGACATCCTCGAAACCGTATTTGTCCGAAAGGTACGCGATGAAGGAAGTGGCCATCATGACGCTCATGTCGTCACCGGGATCCTGAACCTTGGGAGGTCCGCTGTACACGCCGGTCTTCTTGAGAGCCCAGCTTTCGTAGGCGGTGCCCCAGTTCATGCCCTCGGTAAGGCAGAGGTACGATGCGGCGTCACTCAGTTTAAGGTAGTTTTCCGGAGTGGTAATATCCGTGCCGCCTCCCCTGACGTATGCATCATAGTATGGGAGCTTTTCCAAAGCGTCCCCCAGCCTCTCGGAGGCCAGATCCTCGTT
>JAEEOX010000142.1 GCA_016284485.1 Bacillota bacterium
TAACTGTCCTGCGGTCTTAGTCAATGATGTTTTCCGCCATAAACTGAAGTCTTTTTCTTCCCTGCCAGACCTGGGTCTCCAAAGCGCCTGTGACGCTGATCCTTCTTCCCGGCCGCAAAACATCCGCGAACTCCCCTGCTCTCCTGAAGAGCACGCAGCTGAGATACTCGCCGTGTTCTCCCTTCAGGGTGAATCTCACATGCTGCCCTTCGTCACCCATGTATCTCACATCGGTAACTATGCCGTCCTTCACCAGGAAAGAGGGTCTCTTGTTATCCTGGCCGAAGGGCTCCAGAAGACTGATCTCGTCGGCTAGTTCCATCCGGCAGTCTCCGACTTCGGCCTCCAGCTCCCAGGGGTATTTTTTCTCGAAGACGTCCGGATCCTTCTGCCTGACCTCCTCGATGTCCCTGAGAAGTCCTTCCCTGAGTTTGGGCAGATTCTCCCTGCTTATGGTGAAGCCGCAGGCCTTGGCGTGGCCGCCGAACTTCACAAACAGGTCATCGTATTTTTTGAGCATGTCGTAGAGGCTCAGTCCGTCTATGCTCCTGCCCGTTCCCTTGAGGTATCCCTCCTCCTGAGTGTTCATGCATATTATGGTGGGACGGTTGTAGGTCTCCTTGATCTTGCCTGCCACGATGCCTGCGATGCCTTCGTGGGCGTCGGGGCACTCTATGAGTTTGAAGTCTCCTTCATCCATGAGTCCCACGCACTTCACGTAGGTCTCCTGCTGGAAGGCCTTCCGCTTGTCATTCATGCGGTTGAGCTGTTCCGCCATTTCTCTTATCCCCGGATCTCCCGGACGGGCAGTGAGAAGTTTCACTCCAAGGGAAGCGTCTCCCAGCCTTCCTGCAGCGTTCAGGTGGGGCACCAGGATGAATCCCGCCTCCTCAGAGGTGATGCTGCCGGGCTCCAGACCTGCCACCTTTATGAGCTCCGCGAGGCCCGGGCGCCTGCCTGAGTTGAGGGTCCTGAGTCCGTACTTCACCAGGGTCCTGTTTTCGTCTGTGAGAGGCATCATATCGCCGATGGTACCGATGGCCACCAGATCCAGAACCTCCGCCAAAACTGATTTTGGAAGGTCTGACTTCATCCTGAGAGCCTGGCTCAGCTTGAAGGCCACTCCGCAGCCGCAAAGGCCTTCGAAGGGGTATTCCGATCCCGGTTTTTTGGGATCTATCAGAAGGCAGCGGGCCATGCGGTCAGTGATGTTGTGATGGTCCGTCACCAGGATCTTCATTCCAAGTTCTTCTGCGTACCCGGCCTCATCCTCGGAGACTGCTCCGCAGTCCACGGTTATGATCAGGCCGAAGCCTCTGTCGTGGATGGACTTGATGGCATCCATGTTCAGGCCGTAGCCCTCGTCAAATCTGGATGGGATATAGTAGTCCAGATCCTGCTCCCTGCCCTTCATGAGATGGCCGAGAACAGTGAGCATCAGCGCCGTCGCAGTCATGCCGTCGGCATCATAGTCTCCGTAGATCATGATGCGGGTGCCGGCGGTTATTTCGCGCAATATAAGATCCGCACCCTCTTCCATGTCAGGAAGAAGGAACGGATCGTATGTTTTCTTTGGCGTTGGGGACAGAAACTCCTCAATGTCCTCCTGAGAAGTAATGCCCCGCATATTTAAAAGTTTTAATGTAAGTTGGTTAAGTTCCATTTCGTCTCTTAGAAGTACTGAAGAGGATCAACGTACTCACCGTTGAGACGCACCTCGAAGTGGAGATGTGGTCCGGTGGAAACTCCGGTGGAACCCACTCTTGCTATGAGCTGGCCCCTTCCGACTTCCTGTCCCTGGGATACGCAGAGAGCAGAGCAGTGTCCGTAGAGGGTCACTATTCCGCTTCCGTGGTCCACCATGACGCAGTTGCCATATCCCTGATACCACTGGGCCAGAATGACCTTGCCTGATGCGGCGGAGATTATGTCTGCTCCCGTGTAGGCAGAGATGTCGATGCCTGTGTGGAACTTCCAGGTACCGTATACCGGGTGATATCTGTATCCGAATGAGTATGTGATGTAATGTGATGAGGGACAAGGCCACGTAAACGCGCCTCCCTCATATATTTTCTTTTCGTCCTGCAGCTTCTTGATCTCAGCGATCAGAGCGTCGGCCTGTGCCTTGAGCTCATCCTCCTGTTTCTCCAGAAGTTTCTTCTTCTCGTTCAGCTCGGCCTGAAGGACCTTGGCCTCCTCCTTCTGAGCGTTGAGTGTGTCGATCTTTTCGCTTAAAGTCACCTTAAGGGCGTTGAGCTCCTCCTGCTCCTGATTAAGCCTGTTGAGGACGTCCATATCGTTCTGGTAGACCTTCTGGATCATCTCCACGTTGGAGACGAATTCAGATATGGAGTTGGATCCCATGAGCACATCAAGGAAACCTACGGAGCCGTTCTTGTACATGACTACAAGTCTGGCGTCCAGGTTCTCCTTCTGGGATGCTATGTCAGCCTCTTTCTGGACTATGGCG
>JAEEOX010000143.1 GCA_016284485.1 Bacillota bacterium
CATGTTGGGATCCGGCATGAGGATGGGCAGACCGCCTGTCTGGAGACCCAGGATAGTGACTTTGAAACGCTCCTTGATGTTACATTGGCGGATGGACTTGCCGCAGAAGGGCTCGTCGCCGCGGATCCTGATGGGGCTCACGGCCAGTGCGTTGGCGGTATCCTCGTAGCCCGTCTCCATGAACTCGTGGAGAGTCCTGAAGGGCCTGGGCTGATCTATGCCGTTGAGCATCACGAAGTTTCTGAGATCCTGGTCTTCTCCTACCATGTAGATCTTGCAGCCCTCGGTGATGACTGTGCCGGGCTCCGGGACCAGGATCTGTTTCCTCTTGTCGTTGTCTCTTTTGATCTTGACGGCGTAGACGTTGTAGTGGCTGCCCCAGTCGGTCTCCTTGAGGGTCTTGCCTACGATGCCCATGCGGCTTTCGGCTATGAAGGACATGATGCGGAGCCTGTTGTCCAGCCACTCCTCGTTGCTGCGGCCTCTGGCTTCCTCATTCTTGATGAGCTTCTCGTTGAAGTTCCTGAGGAAGGCTGTCTCCAGGTTAAGGTACCAGGTGGAGATGAAGTCGGTCTTGAAGAAAAGAGGTATGGCCACCAGTATCACCAGGACGAAGATAAGGGGATGGGCCCCGAAGAGGGTCCTCAGCGGTATCATGGCCAGCATGACCACCAGCGCCAGCTTGATGGCCGAAAGGGCTATGAGAGGAAGCCTGAAGGCGGATCTTTTGAGCCAGAGGGTGGTGAAGGATGTGCTTCGGAAATCTATGAGGGGCCTGAGAAATACTGCGATGACGCCGTAGATCAGGACGCAGGTCACTGCCTTGGCAGGAAGGTCGCCTGTGAGTTCCAGAAGGAAGGGATAGAGGTTTTTCACACCTACAAGGGTTACTACCGCCATGATCCCGCCGAAGATCAGGAACCGCAGGAAGTAGTTTTTGAGATAGTTCTGCCAGTCCGTGTCCTTCGAAGCATCATCGATGGAGTCGGAGGTCATGCGGCCCAGCTTATCCCTGAGGCCGGCAGGCAGCCTGCGGTCCAGGAAGCTGTAGACCCGCGGTGCGTTTTTGATGTATATGGGGGTGGTCAGGATGGTGGCCACGGAAACTGCTACGGCGATGGGGTAGAGGAAGGAGTCCAGCACGCCCAGGCTCACGCCGAGAGATGCGATGATGAAAGAGAACTCTCCGATCTGTGCGAAGCTGAAACCGCCTTTCACCGAGTTCTCCAGGGTCTGTCCCGAGATCAGCATGCCCAGGGTGCCGAAGATGGGTTGGCCGATGACGGTCACCAGGAAGATGACCAGTATGGGCAGCCAGTACTTCGTGATCATGGAGGGGTCCACCATCATTCCCACGGAAATGAAGAAGATGGCTCCGAACATGTCCTTGATGCCCCGGGTCAGGTGCTCGATCCTTTCCACGTGGACGGTGCCTGCCAGCAGGGACCCTGCCAGGAAGGCGCCCAGCGCTGTGCTGAAGCCCAGCCAGTTGGCGATGATCACCATGCCGAATAATATGCCCAGAGATGTCACGATGAGCATCTCATCGTTCATGTATTTGACGGTCTTGTCCAGGAAGGTGGGGAGCAGGAAGATCCCCAGGATCAGCCAGAACACCAGATAGAGGATCATCAGGCCCAGGTGACCGGCCACTGCGGCGCCGGAAACATTGCGGGACACTGAGATGGTGGAAAGGATCACCATGAAGAAGATGCCTACTATGTCCTCGATGACCAGGGTGGCCATGACGTTTTCTGCGAACTTGCCGCGTATGCCCATCTCGTCGTAGACCTTGAGGATGACCATGGTGGAACTCATGGCCAGCATTCCGCCCAGGACCACCGAGTCCATCTCGCTGAAGCCCAGCGCGTTGCCTGCCAGATAGCCCACGATCATCATGCCGATGACCTCCGAGAGGCAGGTGATGATGGCGGTGGAACCGGTCCGGGCCATTTTGTGCATGTCGAACTCCAGCCCCAGATGGAACATTATGAAGATGATCCCTATCTCGGACCAGGTGGATATGCTCTCCGCGTCGGAAATGGTGGAGAACCAGGGAAAATACGGGGATATCAAAAATCCCGCCAGTATGTAGCCCAGGACCAGCGGCTGCCTGATCTTTTTGAATACGATCGCTATGATCCCTGCCGTCAGCATTATGATGGCAAGGTCTGATATCAGTGCGGGTATGTGCATGGTGATCTCCTTACATCCCGGATTATATCAAAAAACCCGCAGCCCGCGCAATGCGCCTGAGGCCGGCGGGCACAAAAAACAAAAGGCGGCAGCCTGCCGGCTGCCGCCCCTCATTCACCTAAGATCAGTCGATGATCTTCACTGCTGTGCCGTAGGCCAGGATCTCTGCTGCGCCCTGCATCACCATGGAGGAGCCGAATCTCACTCCGAGGATGGCATCCGCGCCCAGTTCCTCAGCCTCGTCCACCATGCGCTTGGTGGCGATCTGTCTGGCTTCGTTGAGCATCTCGGTGTATCCTACGATCTCACCGCCAACCAGAGTTTTCATGCCTGCCATGAAGTCTCTGCCTACATTTTTTGAGTGGACAACAGTTCCCTTTACAAGTCCCAGATATTCGACTTCATGTCCCGGAATCCTGTCAATACTTACTAGCTTCATCGTATTCTCCTCCTTCGATTTCGCGGATCCTCTGGATCAGCGCTATTACTGTACCTACTATTACGCTAACGGGGATCGCCTCGAGAAATATCAGCATCCCGATGGGGAGCGGATCCACGCTGTGTCCCCACATCATCGCCAGAGCCAGGCCTATCATGAACAGTATGAAGACAACTGCCGCGATTATGGCGCCGGTCCTGGTCTTTTTGACATCATATTTCTTGACGTTCATAAAGTGTGCACCCCCTCTTTCAAGTCTTGCCATTTCTTCGAGGTATCCTGATGCATTCAGGTCGGAAAGTTCGCCGCCCCCGGCTCTGACCATGGCGCATATGTCCTTGGCATGCTCCAGGTCTGACTGCCTTTTGCTGAGCACGTCCATCTGGACATTCATGCACTGTGTAAGGTCCAGTTCGCCGTCGGTCACCTTCCGGATGGTCTCGCAGGGGACTTCCAGCTGCCGGAGCAGCTTGATGCGCAGAAGCTTCTGTACATCGTTCATGGAGTATTCCCTGTATTTGTTCTCCGGGTCACGGTCAGGTTTGATCAGTCCCTGCTCCTCGTAGAACCGGATGTTTTTCTTGGTGATACCCACCAGTTCTTCGACCTGATTGATCTTCATTGAACACCTCCCGAAGAGGGCTTTCGCCTCCCTTCGATTACACTTTAAGGCTTCCACAAGGTGGAAGGTCAAGAGGTTTTTTGAAAATATTTCAAAAAATTGATTTTTACTTTTCCAGATCTGGATTTGTGTACCCTTCAGTGTTTATGAGATACACCACGGATCTTTCGTCCAGACCCATGTCCTCACGCAGATCCCGGAAGGCGGGGTCAGTGCATATGGTGTACAAAAGACCCGCCGTAACCGATCCGGATTCCCCGGACTCCACCGTTCTGTCATCGCCGGAGGGCTCCGCCAGCACCCTGGTACCGGTGACCGACACCTGGTCGGGACAGCTGAAGGCCCAGCCCGTCGCATCCCTTATGATGGGCCAGGTGATGGTGCAGGGCTCTCCGCAGTTCAGCCCGGCCATGATGGTCACGCCGTTTCCGGTTGCGGCGTGGGGGAGACCGTCCCCGGCCTTGATGGATTCATAGATGCAGGCGGCCTCATGGGGCTCAGCCACGGCCACCCTGGGCATATGGTCCCCGCAGAGATTTCTCAGGACGCCCAGCACGCCTCCTGCCATGGCGCCTACTCCCGCCTGGAGCAAAACATGGGTGGGCCTCTCATATCCCAGAGCCTTCATCTGCTCAAAAGATTCATACACCATGGTGGAATAGCCCTGGATGATCCAGGATGGAACCACCTCGTAGCCTTCCCAGGATGTGTCCTGGATCAGGAGCCAGCCCTTTTCTTTGGCCATGGTCTCCGCATATCTCACCGAGTCATCGTAGCCCAGTTCCAGTATCCTGACCTCGGCGTTTCCCGCATCCCGTATGGCCTGGGCGCGGACCTCCAGAGAACCTGCAGGCATGTAGACGTGGGCTCTGCAGCCCAGCATGCCGGCGGCCCAGGATACGCCTTTGCCGTGGTTGCCGTCGGTGGCGGTGACCAGATCAAGACTGCCTATGGCCTCCATGAGGAGGGGGTCTTTTCTGAGATCCTCGATGGTGAGGGCGGTAAAGTCCAGACCGAAACGATCGCAGACCGCCCTGAACACGGCGTATACTCCGCCCAGTCCCTTGAAAGCCCTGAGACCGAATCTGTCCGACTCATCCTTGATCAGGACGGACCTGAGACCAAGGCGGGAGGCCAGAGACTTCAGTTCCACCAGAGGAGTGGCTTGATAACCGAGAAGGGTGCGGTGAAGATGCCTGACGGGCTCTGTCTCCTCAGGGGAGAGGAAGAGGGGGATCTCGCCGGTAGGATCCGGGTGATTCTCTACGAAACGGATGTTTTTTATCTCTTTTTCTTCCAGCATGTCTGATTCTTTACATTTTTCCCGCCAAAGCGGGTCCGCACATATTACAATTTCATTATACACTAATTCGCAAAAACAGTACAACGACTGCTGTGTAATCCCTGCCCGGATATGATATAATATGAGGTCGGCAGATGTTTTGCGCCTGCCGGCAAAGATCAGATAGGTAAAGACATGCAGCAAGAAAACCGTAAAACCAGATCACTGATACTTCTCAACCTGTCCATAGTGCTCTTCAGTTTCGCAGGGCTCTTCGGCAAGTGGATAGACCTGCCTTCCATGAGCCTGATATTCTACAGGGTGCTTTTTTCATCCATGGCCCTGGGACTGTTCATGCTTGTGACACGGATGCCCTTCAGGGTCGGCGGGATGCGGGACGCAGGGCTTCTGGTGCTGGGAGGGATACTCACCGCTGCCAACTGGGTCTCGGTGTTCAAGGCCATTCAGATCTCCACAGTGGGGATAGGGGTCATAACCTTCTCGACCTTTCCGCTCTTCGTCACATTCTTGGAGCCTCTGATACTGTACACGAAGCTCAGGATGAAAAACGTGATCATTGCGGTCATCATAATCATCGGAGTGCTGATCACCGTACCCGAACTTTCCATGGACAACAACATAGTCCGCGGGATACTGGTGGGAATGATCTCGCCCGTTGCCTACGCTCTTCTTTCCATAGTGAACAAGGGGCTGAGGGACAGACTGAACGGCACACAGATATCGTTTTATGAGCAGCTGGTGGTCCTGGTGCTTCTGGCGCCCTTCGCGCTGACCGCCGGGGTGCAGCCCACCATGAGGGACGTGGGGCTTCTGATCATCTTCGGAGTGGTCACCACAGCCGTGGCTCACACCGTATACATAAGTTGCCTCAAGGATGTTTCCGCCCAGTTTGCAGGGGTCTGCACCTCCATGGAAACGGTGTATTCCATCGTGTTCTCCATGATCCTTCTGGAAGAGATCCCGTATTTCAGAGAGGTGATCGGAGCGGCGGTGATCACCGCGGCAGTGATATTCGCCCAGATATCCGAAACAAAAGACTCGCGGTGACG
>JAEEOX010000144.1 GCA_016284485.1 Bacillota bacterium
GGCGATGGTGCCTATTCTAAAGGGTCCCACAGTATTGGAACTGGAAGGACCCTGAGTCACGGGGGCTAAGACGTCATTGAATATGGATGCATAGTGTATTTTTCGGTCCGTGCTTACCATGTTCTGCCTTTCTTGCCGGTCTCTATGTATTTAAGAACTACGTCATCCTTTTCGGGCTTTCGGATGAAGCCCCAGTATGCCATGGCTGCGGCTATCACCAGTCCCAGGATGCCGAACTTTATGTCTCCCTTGATGAAGAGCCAGACGGACGTGGCCAGGAAAACGATGCTCATGACGCCTATGGCCAGGCGCTTCCTGTTCCTCAGGTCATCTCTGGACTCCTTGGAAACTATGTAGGGAACGACCAGGACCGCATCAGCCGTATAGGTGATGCTCCCGTCCTCCTGTTCCTCTTCGTATATCTGAACCCTTGCGTCCTTGGCCACTCTGATCATGGCGTTATATCTTCTGTAGTCCTCGTCCCTGAGTTCTCCCAGTTTCTCGCCGTTGACCATGACCTCTATGAGCTGGGTATTATCCTCTCTTATGGGTCCCCTGTTGAAGGTGGCTTCATCCTCACCGCGAAGCTGGCATTTGCGCAAAAGCTTCTGTCTGGATGTTCCGTCTTCGTTGGGCAGATCCGTGTTTATAACTTCGAATACTTCTTTTATGTACTGCTTCTGTGCCATTACAGCGCTCCTTCCGGTTCTGTAAAAAACAGGGACAGCCGGCGGCAAGCCGCAGCTGTCCCCGGGATCCAATGGCTTATGATCCTCAGAATTCCTTTACAAGTTCGTTGGGATCTGTGAACGGGATGTTTTGCTTCTGTGCTGTTTCAAGCAGGCATAACTTTCCGTCAAAGGTGGTGAGTCCTCTTCTCAGGTGCTTGTCGTCCTTCAGCGCCTGCTTCACGCCCTTGTTGGCTATTGCCAGGGCAAAGGGAAGCGTGGCGTTGCAGAGGGTCACTGAAGAGGTCTGCGCGAAGGCAGAAGGAATGTTGTCAACACAATAGTGGAGAATTCCCTCTTCATAGTATACCGGATCCTTGTGACATGTTGATCTGCATGTCTCGATGGCTCCCTCGTCATCGCAGGCAACGTCGATGATCATTGCGCCGGGCTTCATGAGCTTGAGATCCTCACGGTTCACCAGGTGATCCTTTCTGGTCTTGGGCCAGAGGATGCAGTTGATGAGAACGTCAGTCTTCTTCAGGCAATCCAGCAGATTATCTCTGTTGGAGAACAGGAAGCTTACGTTGTTGGGCATATGCTCCTTTGCCTCCAGCATGGCGTTGTAGTTGATGTCGAGAACGTATACCTGGCATCCGAAAGCAGATGCAAGCTCGCAGGCTCCAAGTCCGGAGTGACCGCAGCCTATTATGGTTACGACCGGAGCCGGAGCACCGCATACGTTGGCGAGAAGCTTACCGGGGCCGCCGTTGATCGTCTGTGCAAAATGAAGAGCCGCCAGAAAGCCTCCTTTACCGGCAAGTTCTGACATCGGGCTCAGCAGAGGCCACTGTCCTCTGTCATCGGATATGTCTTCATAGGCGATGGACGTACAGCCTGACTTCATCAGAGCCTGAGTCTGCTCAGGATGCGCGTTGGAATGGATGTAGGTGAATATGATGAGATCATCTCTGAGATATTTGAACTCCTCCGGGAAGATCTCCTTTACCTTGTAGATCATGTCCACTGTGGTCCAGACCTCTTCCGCCGTCTCACAAATGACAGCACCGCTGGCTTTGTAGTCCTCATCACTGAATCCGGAACCTACGCCTGCCTTGGTCTCAACGAAGACCTCATGTCCTCTTCTGACCAGCTCAGTTACCGCTGTGGGAACTGCACCGACACGATATTCCGATTCTTTGATCTCTTTTACTATTCCGATTTTCATTTTCTTGTCTACCTCAACTGATCAATAAATAAAAAACTATAAAAATGGGCTAAATATTGCGGAGCGGGCGAGGCCCGCTCCGCCCGCAATTCTAAGAATAACGAATTTTTTGTAGTAATTTACTTCAAACTTTAACTTATAAGGTTGCACCCATGATCATGTAGCCGATAACACCAACTACTGCAGCGCACAGAGCATAAGGCATCTGTGTCTTTACGTGGTCGATGTGGTCGCAGCCAGCAGCCAGAGACGACAGGATGGTCGTGTCTGAAATGGGTGAGCAGTGGTCACCGAAGCAGCCTCCGCCCATTACAGCAGCGATGGCTCCGTATACGACTCCGCCCATTTCGCCACCGGTAAGGTTGAATGCCAGCGGTAAGCAGATGGGAAGCATGATCGCATATGTTCCCCAGGAAGAACCTGTCAGGAAGGAGATCAGTGCGCAAAGGATGAAGGTGATGGTGAGAAGCCAGAACGGAGTCATCCAAGACTCAGTAATGCCGATGAGGTATGTAGCTGCACCGAGTCCCTTTGTGATGGAGTTCATGCAGTATGCCATGGCCAGGATCAGGATGGCGGCCATTACAGCCTTGATGCCCAGAACGGCAGTATCCATCATCTCTTTGACCTTAGCTTTCCTTGTGATCCACATCACTACGAACTGATACATAACAGCGCAGATGAATGCCTCTAATGTTCTTGCGGAACCGATGAAGATGTATGTTCCTACTGTGATGCCGATGATGATGATAGCGGGCATCAAGAAGTCTATGAACAGATTCGTCTTGATTCCCTCGTTGGGTTTGATCTCATCCAGCTCTCCGGAAAGCAGCGGAGTGGATCCTTCAGCATAGACCTGACCTGTCTCAAGAGCTCTCTTCTGAGCAGCCTTCATGGGACCGAAGTGAGGAATGATGCCTACTGCAAGAAGTCCGTTAAGGATGAGGATAGCCCAGCAGTAGAAGTTGAACTTGAATGCGCCGACTACGGCAGCCTGACCCATTGTAGCGTCAGCGATGCATCCGATTCCGACTACGAGTCCTGCTACGTAAACGCCCCATGATGTGAAGGGGATAAGGCAGCAGATAGGTGCGGATGTACAGTCGCAGACGAAGGCCAGATACTCACGGGAGGTCTTCGCATTGTCTGTAAGAGGTCTCATAACGTTACCTACATACAGCGGTGAGAAGTAGTCAGAGAAGAAGATGAAGATTCCAAGAAGGAATGCCATGATCTCTGTGCCTCTCTTTGATAATTTCTTTCCGTTGATCCATTCAACGAATGCATTGATAGCACCGGACTTCATGAAGAAAGCTACCAGGATACCGATGAATACCTCGATGGCAAGTACCCAGATGAAGTCTGCATTGCCCAGAGCGTCCTGCAGTAAGAGGGAAAGTCCTCTTACGATGTTCTGTCCCTGAATGACAACACCGATAAGGCAGCCTACAAGAAGTGACAGAAGAGCGTCTCTTGTCCAGAAGGATAATGCCAGTGCTACGACGATAGGAAGTAATGAAATAATACCTACAGTTTCGACGTCCATAAAAAACTCCTTTCTTGCGTTCTATTTAGAACACATTTTTATAGTCAACTATAGTATATAGCAACTATCGTGCCATTCATTTCTTTAAACCGCTAAAGCGTTGACTGTCAAGGGTTCAGGCCCCTTTTTCCATTCCGGCGCAAAAAATAAAAGAAAGCTGATCGGTGAATTTTCACCGCCAGCTTTCTGTCGGTCGGCTAATTTTACAGCCCCAGTTTCTTAAGTCTGTACCTCAGAGTCTCCCTGGGGATCCCCAGGATCTCCCCTGCCTTGGAAAGATTTCCGCCGGATTCCAGGATGGCTCTGTTGATCAGTCTTGCCTCATACCTGTCCATCAGTTTGTGATAAGGTATGCCGTCTTCGGACATGATATCTTCCGGTTTCTCTTCCTCAGCCTCTTCGAATCTTTTTCTCTCCTTCTCCACCATGTTCACCAGGTATTCCGGGATCATGTCGGAGGTCAGGACCTGCCTGTCTCCCTGGCCTGACACCATGGTCTCTATGACGTTCTTAACTTCCCTGACGTTGCCCGGCCAGTCGTACTCCATGAATATGGCCATGGAGTCAGTGTCTATGCCGGTGACCTCCTTGTTGTACACCTTGGAGAAATAGTCCATGTAATGGTTGACGAAGAGACGGATGTCTTCCTTTCTCTCCCTCAGAGGGGGCAGTGTCAGGAAACCTGATGAGAATCTGAAGAAGAGGTCTGACCTGAAGGTCCCCTCCTCTATGGCCTTCACAGGGTCGGTATTCATGGCTCCTATTATCTTGACGTTGACCTTCCTGTCCTCGGACGCGCCCAGGGGTCTGAAGGTCCCGTCCTGGATGACTCTGAGAAGCTTAGCCTGAAGAGAATATGAGAGGTCTCCTATCTCATCCAGGAAAAGCACTCCGCCGTCAGCCTCCTCGAAGAGGCCTCTGCTGTTTTCCGCCCCGGTGTAGGCTCCCCTTACGGTACCGAAAAGAATGGACTCCATCAGATTCTCCGGAACTGCGGCACAGTTCTGGATGACCACCTTGTCTCTGGGGACTCCGGAGTAATTGATTATGCTCTGGGCGAACATCTCCTTGCCGGTGCCGGTCTCTCCGTAGATCAGCACGGGGTTGGGAGCTGTTGAAAGTATCCTGGCCTGCTGGATGGCCTGTTTCATCTTCTCGTCTGCGGAAAGGATCTTGTCGAAGGTTATCAGTCCTGCGTCCTTCTGGATCCTCATGACGAACTCGTCGAACTTTCTGTCTATGGCGCTGTCCGGTTTCACGTCCTCAGCGGAGTCTATGGCCAGTTCAACTGCGGCCACCACCTCTCCCCGCCTGGTCAGCGGGAAGGTCACGTTGTTTGTGAGGTACTTATGTCTGGCGAAGTCCCTGTAGGCCTGTTTTTTCATGATCACTATCTGACCGGTCTCGATGCACCTTGCCACTGATGAGTCCTCTTTTCTGAGCTCCGGGTACACCTCGAAATACTGCTTGTTCAGTATGTCGGATAACTTGAACTCCTGTGAGCTCTCGTTCAGAGCCGCATCGTATCTGGTGTTGTAGATGATCCTGTAGTTCTTGTCTACGATCATTATGTAGTCAAGACTGTCCACTACCAGGCTGCCTATGTTTAACATGGTACTCTCCCTCTCAAAACATGTGATCTCTCAAAGATCAGCCCATATATCTGCTTTCCACATATTCCTTGAACTTCTGTGCGGCAGGCGACAGGGTGGTGTTCCTGTTGTAGATCATGTAGAATTCCCTCTCCATGTCCATGTCCTCCAGTTCGAACACCATTATCCGTCCTTCTTCGCTGCCCTGCTCACCTTTCACTGCGGTCTGCGACATCACGGAAACTCCCAGTCCGTTCTTCACGCACTCCTTGATGGCCTCGATGCTGTTGACCACTGCTACGGTCCTGAGATCGTTGTGTCCGTGGGATCTCGCCCATTCCTCGAAGGTCCTCCTGGTGGCTGAGCCCTCCTCTCTCCAGATGAATTCCTCGTCCATCAGG
The DNA here is from genome assembly GCA_016284485.1 of Bacillota bacterium. Classification (GTDB taxonomy): domain Bacteria; phylum Bacillota; class Clostridia; order Peptostreptococcales; family Anaerovoracaceae; genus RUG754. Next base: position 5,436 of record JAEEOX010000144.1, read on the forward strand.
TCGTCCAGAGTAAGTTTCTCTCTGTCTCTTCTGATATTGATGAATTTCTCTGTCCTGGGTACTATCACCACCGGTCTGTCGCTCAGGAGCATGCAGCACTTCAGACTGTTGTTGATGTAATACCCCGAAAAGCCTATGTCCCCCAGATTCTCCTGGATGTCATCCCAGACCTTGCCTGTGTCTGACTGCTCCACGTTGAAGGTGACCTTGGGATACCTGGCATGGAAGCCTGCGATGATCTCGGGCACTATGAACTGCCCGGGGATCCCGGATGTTTTGATGTCCACGGTGCCGGCGATCTCGTTGGCAAGATCTGTCATGGCGATGACCGCTCTGTCCCTGGTATGGATGATGTTTATGGCGTAGTTGTAGAACGCCCGCCCGTGCTTAGTGGGCCGGCTCTCCTTGCCGTTCCTGTCCACCAGCTTGACGCCCAGTTCCTTCTCCAGAGAACTGATGTGGGTGCTGATGGTGGGCTGGGTGAGATATGTGGCCTCCGCAGCCTTGGAAAAGCTCTTATACTTGACTACGTTAACAAAAGCTTCCAGTTGTTTGAATTCCATTTCTGACCTCGTTTCTTGACGGAAGACTACCTGAGTATCCTGTAATCTCCTTCTTTTGCCGTGATCCTTTCCCTGTCGGTGTGGTCCAGTATGGCCATGGCATACTTTCTGGAGGTGCCGATCATGTCCCGGAACTCGGCCAGCGTGATCTTTCCGTTATTGGTTATGTGCTCTTTTATCATGTTCAGGGCCTTCTCGTAAGCCCCGCTGTCTATGCAGTATCTGGCATCCAGCCTGACCAGTTCTCCCTCGTCCACAAGGGAGTCTATCAGGTGTCTCGCATTGACCTTGTCTCTCTCCGTCTCCAGGATCTCGTCCACGGTGGGCATCTCATAGACGCTCTGCCTGTACCTGCCCAGTATCCTGTTTCTGAGTTTCTCCGCCTCGGGAGATCTCTTCACCCCGAAGCCGAAGGCAGATACCCTGCCGGAGACCTCCTTGATGACCTTGTCCGCCGTCATCATGGCTATGATCTCGTCCAGAGCCTTACTGTCCTCCAGTCTCAGTTTCTCCCCCAGTCTGGATCTGAATTCGGCCCTGGCCATTCCCGCAGACATCCTGTTGTTCTCGTGATAGTCCCCCAGGATCTCCGCGGCGCTCTCCTTGGCCCTGCTCAAAAAACTTTCGTGAATGTAACGTCCCTTTTCCAGGACTCTCGCGCGCTTCCCGTTCACCAGCTCCGCTAGGATGTTTTGCGTCTCATCCATGGTGAGCCTCTGCTTCAGGGCGAGCCTTGTCACGTCGGGGACCTCCCTGCTCTTCTCGCTGAGCACCAGGTCCATGATCTCCTTCTCGCTGCCCTGATCCTTGATCCTGAGTCCTTCCAGAGCATCCTCATCGAAGCGCTTGTGCTTCCTGGGGGTGACCTCCAGTATCTTGCCGCCTCCCACGGTTATCATGGGGGAAAAGAATCTCACGATGAACCTGTCGTTCCTCTTCACTGCAACATCTTCTTCCAGTTTAAGCTGGCAGTAGCAGACGTCACCCTTCTCAGCCGCGTCTCTGTCCAGGAGGACCACCTTGGCCAGGGAATCTGTGGAACCCGAGTAGAAGTGGACCCTGGCGTTGTTCAGGATCTTTCTGTCGGTGTCCCTGAGCATCTCCAGCCTTATGTCCAGCAGTCTGCCTGTCTCCAGGCTTCCCGGCTTGGCCAGGACTGAGCCTCTCCTCAGGTCATCCTTCTTAAGTCCCTGAAGGTTCAGGGCTGTCCTCTGGCCTGCCAGGGCTTCGTCCACATTCTCGTTGTGGACCTGGACATTTCTCACCTTGGTCAGTTTCTTTTCCGGGTAGACCATTATCTCGTCCCCGGTCTTCACCCTTCCCTCTACGAGGGTGCCGGTGATCACCGTTCCGAATCCGTCTATGGTGAACACCCTGTCCACCGGAAGTCGGAAAAGAAACTCGCTGGAGTTCTTCAGAAGGTCGTCGTCTATGTTCTCGATAATGAGATCTCTCAGCTTATCGATGTTGTAGCCGTCAAGAGAAGATACCTCGATCTCGGGAGCGTCCTCCATGAAGGTCCCTTTCACCAGATCGCGGGCGTCGTCCCTTACCATCTCGATCCAGTCGGGATCATCCACCAGATCTCTCTTGGTGTATACGATTATCCCCTTGCGGATGTCCAGTTTGTCCAGGATACCGAAGTGCTCTCTGGTCTGGGGCATTACTCCCTCATCCAGACCGATGACCAGAAGGACCAGGTCGATGCCGCCGATCCCCGCCAGCATGTTGCTGACGAACTTCTCGTGTCCGGGAACGTCTATGACAGAGATGTTGTAATCACCGTATATCATGTCGGCAAAGCCGTTCTCTATGGTGATGCCTCTCTTTTTTTCTTCCTTGAGCCGGTCACAGTCCATGCCGGTCAGAGCCTTTATCAGAAAGGTCTTTCCGTGATCCACATGGCCGGCTGTTCCGACTATTACGTTTTTCATGCCTTGCCTCCGGCCTGGATCATTGCCCTCAGCTTGTCTGCTATCACTTCAAAATCTTTTGTTTCAAGGGTCCTCACGTCCAGGACCATCTTGTCCCTGTGGATCCTGGCCACCACCGGCACCTCGCCTCTGTGGAGCCTGTCGCACATCTCGTCGGGGGACATGGTCCTGTGGCTCACCTTGACCACCACGTTCTTAAGAAGGCTTCCGGGAGCGGAACCTCCGCCCACGACTCCGCTGTCCTCCTCTATCCATGCGGAGTATGCGCTCTCTCCGGTGGCCGGATCCCTGATCTCGTCGATCATGTCCTTCAGTATCAGGCACTGAGCCCTCAGTTCTTCCTGCGGCCTGGTGATCATCCGGAGCACCGGGATCTCGCGAAGTGCATTGTCCGGGTCCAGATATGCGTTCAAGGTGCTCTCCATGGCGGCGATGGTCATCTTGTCCACCCTGAGCACTCTGGCCAGAGGATGACTCTTCATCATGTCGATGTATTTTTTCTTTCCGCAGATGATCCCTGCCTGGGGACCGCCCAGAAGCTTGTCACCCGAGAACAGTATGACGTCCGCCCCGTCGGCAAGCCCTCTGGCCGCCACCGGTTCGTCTATTCCGTATGCGCTGAGATCCACCATGAGGCCGGAGCCCATGTCGTAGATCACCGGAAGATCGCATCTGTCACCCAGCTCCCTGAGTTCTTTAAGACTTACGTCCTCTGTGAAGCCGATGATCCTGTAGTTGGAGGTGTGGACCTTGAGAAGAGCCGCTGTGTTTTCGTTCACATGCTTCTCATAGTCGCTGAGCCTGGTCTTGTTGGTGGTGCCCACCTCCACCAGATGTGCACCGGACTGCTCCATGATGTCGGGGATCCTGAAGGACCCTCCTATCTCCACCATCTCCCCTCTGGAGACGATGATCTCCCTGCCGTATCCAATGGCGCTGAGCACCAGCATGGTGGCTGCGGCGTTGTTGTTCACTATCATGGCAGCCTCTGCGCCGGTGAGTTTTCTGAGGGTTTCCTCCAGATGTACGTGTCTGGAGCCTCTGGCGCCTGCCTCCGGATCGTACTCCAGAGTACTGTAGCCTTCTGCCACTCTCATGACGTGGGCCGCAGCCTTTTCGGAGAGGCTGGCCCTTCCCAGATTGGTGTGGAGCACCACTCCCGTGGCGTTGATCACAGGTCTGAGGCTCGGACAGGAAGCCTGCCTTATCTCAGCCAGTATCTCTTCCCTTATGCCCAGAAGATGTGAGCGTGGGTCCTCATCCGGGGAGGTGAGAATGGCTTCTCTTCTCCTGTCGATGACGCGTCTCACCGCCTCCGTGATCTTCTCACGGGGGATGTCCTCCATCATCTCTTCAATTTCACGGTCCTTGAGGACCTCGTCCACCTTGGGAAGCATTCTGAGCAGTTCCTGTTTCATGGCTTTTCCCTTATATCTGAATCGAATGTTTTGCGAAAATGGCGGGAGTATATGAGAATCGAACTCATCCGAGAGGCTCCTAACCCCTCACACCGGTTTTGAAGACCGTAGGGCACACCAGCACCCATCTACTCCCATATGAATAAGGGGAAACCAAACTGGTCTCCCCTTGACTAAAACTCTCTTATGGACTGCCGCCGGCAGTCCGGTGACCTGTATGTTTCCGCTGAAAGGCACCTGAAAGGATACCTTACTTCAGCAGAAGGTCGAGGGCATTAACTACGATCTCCCTCTGACGCTTCTCTTCCTTCTCGGGAGGAAGCTGCGGGTTGCCTGTGGGATACGGGATCGCCTGAGCTCCGGAGATCCTTGCTGCACCTACAGTCTTTGAGATCGGGGTTACCGTGCAGATATGAGCGGCAGGTATTCCCGCCTTTTCAAGCTGCTTGACTATTGTTGCACCGCAACGTGTACAGGTTCCTCACGTGGAGGTCAGGATGGCTGCCTGAATGCCTGCCTTGAGCAGGTCTTCCGCCATTTCCTGACCGAATTTGGTGGCATCCGCAACGGATGTGGAGTTTCCTGTAGTGGTAAGAAGGTAGGGATAGAGATATCCGATGTATCCTTCCTTTTCAAGCTGCTTGAGGACCTTGTAGGGCGCTACTCTGTCCGGGCTCTCGTTAGCGTAGACCGGGTCGTATCCGGCGTGCACCGACTCCCACTTGCCCTGCTCCAGGCAGTCTCCTTCAACGGGATACTTCTTCCAGAACTTGGCTGTGGCGGCGTACATGTGATCCGGGTTGCCCATGGGAACGACGCCTCCTGTTGTGCAG
>JAEEOX010000145.1 GCA_016284485.1 Bacillota bacterium
AGTATATATAGCCTGCGGGATCTCCGGAGCTCCGCAGCACATGGCAGGAATGAAGGAATCCGATACGATCATCGCCATCAACAAAGATCCCTCTGCCCCCATTTTCAATATTGCCGATTACGGTATAGTGGGTGATCTCTACGAGGTAGTGCCTGCACTGACCAGAAGATTCAGCAGGAAGGAGGACTGAGACATGACGGAGAAGGATTATTCCAAGCTTATAGAAATAGTTGGAAAAGATTATTTTATCAAGGGCGAGGAAGATATCGAATCTTTCCTCTACGATCAGGTGGAAAAGACCTTCAGACCCAAGGCTGACAAACGCTCGGTAGCTGTGAAACCTGCCAACACTGAGGAACTCAGTGAAATAATGAAATACGCCAATCAGGAAAAGATACCTGTAGTGGTCAGAGGCGGAGCCACAGGACTTTGCGGAGGCTGCACTCCCACGGAAGAGAGCATAATAATCTCCATGGAGAGATTCAACCACATAGTGGAGATCGACGAGAAGAACATGGTCGCAGTTCTTGAGGCCGGCGTGACTCTCATGCAGTTCCTGGAGGAACTGGACAAGTACAAGGGGATCGGGTTCCCCGTGCACCCGGGAGATGAAGGCGCCCAGATGGGCGGTATGGCAGCCACCAACGCAGGCGGAGCCAGGGCGGTCAGACACGGCGTCATGAGGAAGCATATACTTGGCCTTGAGGTGGTCCTTCCCACTGGAGAGATCCTGGAGCTGGGAGGCAAGCTGGTCAAGAACAACGCGGGATACAACCTGACTCAGCTCATACTGGGTTCCGAGGGTACACTCTGCATCATAACCAAAGTCATTCTCAAGATATTCCCCAACGACAGCTACACCGCGTCCATAGTTGCTCCCTTCGAGAAGTTCGAGGACGCCACCAATGCGGTCATGGAGATACTGAAGAGCGGCGTGTCGCCTCTGGCAGTGGAGTACATGGACAAATTCCTCTGGGAAGGCAGTTCGAAAGCACTGGGCATGAAGTGGCAGGCAGAGAAGGGAGAGGCAGATCTTCTGATCATGCTCTCGGAGAAGACAGAGCAGGCGCTGATAGATGACTGCAGAGTCATCAATGAGATCTGCGAGAAGAACCACAGCTATGACACCCTCTATGCCGAGAAGAAACAGGAGCAGCTGGATCTTTTGCATATCAGAGGCGAACAGTACAATTTCAAGAAGGATTGGCTCTACGACTCCTTCGACATGGCTGTTCCCATCTCACACATTGCAGAATTCATCCATGACCTGAAAAGACTGGCCAAGGAATACAATGCAGGTTCCAGTCTTCTGGCCCACATCGCTGACGGAAACGTCCATAACGACATGTGGCTGGTGGACGGCAAGGCCCCGGAGTATGCCGAGGAACTGAAGAACAGGATGTACGAGGCCTGCTTCAGCTACGGAGGTACCATCACCGGAGAACACGGGGTGGGAAAGATCAGAAGAACTGATCTGGAGATGATGAAGGATCCCAGAGAGATCGAGATCTACAGAGGCATCAAGGCTGTATTCGATCCCAACGGAATACTGAATCCGGGCAGCGTCATCGCCTGACCGGGATCCGCCGAACAAAATGATAAAAACCCAGGAGGGCTTTTATAGAAAGGTTTATTATTACAAAGGAGGAAAAGATGAAAAAGTTATTAGTACTTTTGCTCGCAGTATGCATGGTATTTGCATTCGCTGCATGCGGCGGCGGCAGCAATGAGCCCGCTCCCGCTGATCCTGGAGAGACGTTCACACTGACCATAGGAACCACAGTTCAGGACGATTCAGCCACAGGCAGAGCGCTTCTTGAAGTCTTCAAACCCTACATTGAAGAGCATTCAAACGGCAGGATCGAAGTAATCGTTCAGAACAACTCAGTTCTCGGTTCAGACCGTGAGATCTATGAGGCTCTTCAGCTTAACACAGTTCAGGCAAGCCAGGGACCTCTGTCCACACTTGCCAACTTCGCTCCTGACTTCGCAGTATGCGACCTTCCTTTCCTGTTCACTTCAAAGGAAGAGGCTTATGCGAACCTTGACGGAGAATTCGGTGATGCCCTGGCAGCTACACTTCCTCAGTATGGTATGAGGATCATCGCTTACGGTGAGAATGCCTTCAGAAACATTTCCAACAATCAGCACCCTGTAAAGACAGCTGAGGACCTGAAGGGACTCGACATCCGTGTTATGGAGTCACCCGTTAACATCGCTACATACAAGGCAATGGGAACCAACCCCACACCCATGGCATTCTCCGAACTTTACGGAGCACTTCAGAACGGCACAGTAGACGGCCAGGACAACGGCATCGTTCTTACTTACACCAACAAGCTCTATGAAGTACAGCCTTACTACACATTCACACATCACCTTTATGCAGCTAACGCAGTCGTAGTATCCGAGGAATTCTGGCAGAGCCTTCCTGAGGATCTGCAGCAGGTCATCACAGAGGCTTCCTTCGAGGCAATGAAGTTCCAGCGTGATCTGAACACTCAGCTTGAGGACGAACTCGTAGCTACCATGGAGGCTGCGGGCGTTACATTCGATACTCTTCCCGATGAAGAGATCGCTAAGCTCGTTGAGGCTACAAAGGACGTTTGGGACCTTGTTGAGGTAGACGAAAACATCATGAATATGGCTAAGGCCATCCGTGACGCAAGAGGTTAATTCAGATAATCTCTGATCTGTCCGGACCGGCAGGCTTTTGCCTGCCGGTCCGGGATGTTTCATAATCGCATCTTGATTTAAGACAGAGGTAACAGTCATGAAAAATAAACTGCTGTATGTATGGGACCATTTCGAAGAGATCCTGCTCGTCCCAGCACTGGCATTCAGTACGATTCTGATATTCATTCAGGTGTGCACCAGAGCCTTCGACCATTCCATATCATGGTCAGAAGAACTGGTCAGGTATCTGTACGTCTGGGAGACCTGGCTGGGTGTCAGTTATGCCACGAAGAGAGGTTCACAGCTCAGGATCACCATGATCAGGGATAAGCTTTCGCCAAAAGGGCAGATGGCGGTCGAGATCTTTGTCACCATAGTGTGGCTTGCTTTTGCTGCCTTCGTGTTCTATATGGGAGTGAGGGCGATCGGTCAGATATCTAAATTCGGGCAGGTATCCAGCGCTCTCAGAATTCCCCTTAAATACTGTTACCTTTCGATTCCCGTAGGAATGGCCATGATGTCGATCAGACTGATCGAATCATCCATCAAACGCTTCAGACCCGCTAAGGAAGGAGGCGACAAATAATGAACATTTTGCTTCTGTTTGCCATATTCTTCGCATTGATGCTCCTGTCTGTCCCCATCGGTATATCTCTGGGCACAGCTACAGCCATCACGATGCTCCTTACCAGCAATATAGATACTGTGATGATCGCCCAGAAAGCGTTCACGGGTCTGGATTCATTTACGCTCATAGCGATCCCATTCTTCATGCTTGCCGGCAACCTTATGTCTCTCGGCGGCATAGCCAGGAGGATCGTGAACTTTGCCGACGTGCTCGTGGGTAAATTCACCGGCGGACTGGGATATGTCACAGTCCTGGGCTGCATGTTCTTTGCGGCCATATCCGGCTCGGGTCCTGCTACAGTTTCGGCCATGGGCTCCATCATGATCCCCGAAATGGATGAAAGGGGATATGACAGAGGATTCGCCACAGGCCTTACTGCGGTAGCTGGAACCATAGGCGTCATCATCCCGCCTTCGATACCCTTCGTTATCTACGGTGTCGCATCCGGCACCTCCGTAGGTGACCTGTTCAAGGCCGGAGTTATTCCCGGCATCCTCATCGGTCTCGGACTGATGTTAGTTTGCGGGATCATTTCACACAAGCGCGGATACAAGGGCCACGTAAGAGCCGAAAAGGTAAGTCTTTGGAAGACCTTCCTGGACTCCTTCTGGGCACTGCTGGCTCCGGTCATCATACTGGGCGGAATCTACACAGGTATCTTCACTCCCACAGAGGCTGCGGTGATCGCCACCGTATACTCCCTGTTTGCAGGAATTGTGATCTACAGGGAGCTGACCCTTAAGATCATAATCGATTCTCTTAAAGAGACCGCCAACATGAACGGATATACAGGTCTTGCCCTTGGCTTCTCCATGTCGTTCGCGGCGTACCTTGCCATGGAGCAGATCCCCCAGAAGATCGCATCCACACTTCTGAGTTCCGTGACTCAGGACTGGCTGCTGATGGCTCTCATGCTTCTGGTACTTCTGATCGTAGGATGTTTTATCGACAATATTTCATCCTGCCTCATCCTGACTCCGGTAATGCTTCCCATTGCCATCGGCATAGGCATGAGCCCGGTACATTTCGGTATAGCTATGACGGTAGCTCTTGCCATCGGATTCGTTACACCGCCTTATGGTGTAAACCTCTTCGTTGCATCCGGAGTATCCAAACTTAAGATAGAGATCATTTCAAAGGCCGCATTGCCGTTCCTTCTGGCAATGTTCATATGCCTGCTTCTGATTGCTTATATTCCGGGCATCTCGATGTTCCTGGTCAATCTGATCGGACACTGATGCTCAGATAAAGACCATAGAGAAAAACCGCCGTCCCCGGCAGGGGCGGCGGTTTGAGTTTTTTGCACGGTGCAAAAAATAAAACAATCGCAGAACAATATTGCTGTTGATATCTTTGGCCCATTTGTTAAAATGTACTAAGCGAGAACATTTTTTTGGAGGAAAACATGGATCAGGAACTTAAGAAACGTATCCGTTCGGATAGAGGAGAGAGCCTTATCGTGTCAGCCGAAGAGGCAGCATACATGATCAAGGACGGAATGGCCGTAGCCATCAGCGGTTTCACCAACTCGGGATATCCCAAGGCTGTGCCTCATGCGCTGGCAGAGCAGGTGAAGGCAGGAAGGGAAGAGGTCCATATCGAGCTTTATTCGGGAGCATCGGTGGGCCCCGAGATCGATACGGAACTGGTCGAGACAGGTATCATTCAGAGGAGGATCCCTTATCAGACCAATGCGACCCTCAGGAAGGCCATAAACTCCGGTAAGGTGAACTACTCAGATATGCATCTGGGAAGATCCGCTGAATTTGTGGCCCAGGGCCATGTGAAGAAACCGGACATCGCTCTGGTGGAGGCTCTTGCCATCACAGAGGATGGAGACCTGGTGCCCACAACATCCGTCGGAAACGTTCCCACATACGTACAGATGGCGGATTCCGTCATAGTGGAGATCGCCATGGCCAAGCCCCTGGAACTGGAAGGAACGGCGGACGTATATATGACAGAGCCTGCCCCCAACCGCAAGCCCATTCCCATCACACATCCGGGAGACAGGGTGGGAGCACCCTATGTCAAGTGCGGCTGGGATAAGATAAAAGCCATAGTCATTTCCGACATGAGCGACCTTACCAGGCCTCTGGCAGCAATTTCGGAGGATTCCAGGAAGATAGGGGAGAATATCATAAACTTCTTCAGACATGAGGTCGAGGCAGGCAGATTAGGCAAGTCTCTGCTTCCCATCCAGTCAGGAGTTGGTTCAGTAGCCAATGCAGTGCTCTGGGGCCTCAAGGAATCCGAGTTCGAGGGACTGACCTGCTACACAGAGGTCATCCAGGATTCCATGCTGGACCTGATCAAGTGCGGCAAGGTCACAGTAGCTTCCTGCACGGCTCTGGCGCCGTCACCGGAGGCACAGGTGGACTTCTTCAACAATATCGATTTCTTCAGAGATCACGTGATCTTCAGACCTGAGGAGATCTCCAACTCCGGCGAGGTTGCCCACAGACTGGGGCTGATCGCCATGAATACCGCCCTCGAGGTGGACATATACGGAAACGTGAACTCCACCCACGTCCAGGGCAAAAAGATCATGAACGGCATCGGAGGTTCCGGTGACTTCTCAAGAAGCGCCCAGTTGGTGATCTTCACCACATCCTCCATCGCCAAGGACGGAGCCATTTCGTCCATAGTTCCCATGTGCCCCCACGTGGACCACACGGAGCATGAGGTGCAGGTCATCGTCACCGAGCAGGGTTATGCTGACTTAAGGGGCCTATCTCCCAAGGAGAGGGCAGTGGCCATAATCGAAAACTGCGCGCATCCCGACTACAGGGATATGCTGATGGATTACTTCAAGAGAGCCTGCGAGGAGGCTCCTTGCCAGACGCCGCACATACTGGACGAAGCACTCAGCTGGCACTCCAGATTCGAGAAGACCGGAAGCATGAAATAAGCATTGAAAGAGGGCGTCTGAAATGTCAGGCGCTCCCTTATTAACTCAAAGAATCAAAAACTCCCCCTATGCATACACATCGGGGGAGTTTTTTTCAGTCGTCGTTTTCAGTTGTGTTGTCTTCCGGATCCTCAGCCGGAAGCTGGGCATATTTATCAAGTACTTCCCTTACCAGACGTCTTCTGAAAGACCTGGTTATGGGATGAGCGATGTCCCTGTATACGCCTTCCCCGATCTTCTTGTCGGGCATGGTGACGAAGGGACCGCCTTTTCCTTCGAATACTTTAATGTCGTGGACTACGAACTCATCATCAAATGTAACGGATGCTACTGCCCTAAGATTTGCTGTGCCTTCTACTCTGCGGATCCTTATTTCAGTAATATTCATTGCCCCTCATTCCAATTCTCAATAAAGCAACTCTATTATTTTTTTCAGCAATATTATAACACTTTGACGCGCAACTGACAACTCTATTTGAAAAGATTGGGGTTGGGGGAGGCCTCTATGACCTTGTTCTCGGGATCAACAGTGCCCAGGTCCACGAAGTTGACGTAGCCGGAGACTTTCTTCTTTTCGGGCTCTGTGGAGACTATTGCGATGCCAACTCCCACTATTTTGCTGTCGAACTCGTTCATCATCTCAGCTATGCCCGTGACGGAACCGCCGCCTCTCATGAAGTCGTCGATGATGAGGACCCTGGAGCCGTTTTTGACTGAACGCTTGGACATGGACATCTTCTGAAGCCTGTCATAGGAGCCGGAAATATAGTTGATGCTTATGGTGGAGCCCTCCGAAATGTTAGCCTCACGGCGCACTATGACCAGAGGCAGGTTCAGAAGCCATGCCACGTTATAGGCCAGGGGGATGCCCTTGGTCTCCACCGTCGCCACATAGTCGGCGCCGCAGTCTCTGAAGATCCTTGCGAAGACTCTGGACAGCTTGCCCATGATCCTGTGATCGTAAAAAATGTCCGAAGTGTAGACGAAATTGCCTCCCAGCAGTCTGGAACTGTCTCTAAGCCTCTCGCAGAATTCCTCCTGGAGGGCAGCACATTCCTCGTCTGAGATGTCCGGGACGTACATGACGCCTCCCTTGGCTCCTGATATAGTCTCCAGATACCCGGTCCCTGTCAGGCTGATGGCTGCTGAAGCGGTCTGTATATCCTCTGAGATGCTTGATTTGGCGCAGCCGAACATGTCACAGAAATATCTGAGTGCAAAGGGCTTGGACGGATTTTCGGTGAGTATGCGGATCAAAGCTCCGATTCTTTCCGTACGTTTCACTTGCGGACCTCCTTTTTTGTTCGAGTTCTTATTAAAATAATATTTAAAAAACTATTTCATGTCAACATCACTTATGTTATTCTACAGATATATTGGTGTTTACAGAAGGAGATACCTATGATTATAAAGGAAAATATCGGACTCATATTCGATGAAGGCAGCTTTTGTGAACTTGGAGAGAGATCTGTTTGCTCAGTTATAACCGGCTATGGCACGGTGGAAGGGCAGCAGGTCTATTGTTTTCTTCAGGACGCGTCCATACATGGCGGAGTCTTCTCACTCAAGGCGGCGGAAAAGATCAAGACCGTCTACAGGCTTGCCCTCAAGGCCAAAGCACCCATCGTGGGATTCCTGGATTCCACCGGTTTTCCGGTAGACGAAGGGGCGGAGGCGCTGTACGCTTTCTCTGACCTCTACAGAGTGGTCTCGGATGCCAGGGAAGAGATACTTCAGATCATGATCGCTGGAGACAGCTGCCGCGGACAGGTGGAGGGACTCTGCACGCTGGCAGACTTCTTCTTCAGAGGAATGCCCGTTGACGAGGCTGTGACCCTGGCGAAGGACATCATCCTGAGGATGCCGGCTTCCTACGGAATGCTTCCTGACCAGTTCGAGACAGATGACGATCTGAACAGAAGGATCGAAAACGCCTTGAGTTTGAGATCTGACGGAGCGGCACTGCTCAGGGCAGTGTCTGACAACGGCGCGTTCCTTGAGATCGGCGGCGGTAAGGCCCAGTGCCTCACCACCGGATTCATCAGGATAAACGGCCTCATGGTTGCAGCCATGGCGGTCAACGGAGAGCCCGGAGACGACAGACTTTGCGCAGAGGCTTTCATAAAAGCCAGAGATCTGCTGCTCCTTGCCGACAAGTTCGGACTGGGATTCGTGGAGTTCATTCACAGCTGCGGACTCAAAGAAAGTGAAGACTGCTGCTCAGTCTTAAGAAGCGCAGCGGAGTTTGCAGGAACGCTGACCGGTACCGATATCCCCAAGGTCTGCATCATTACAGGTGAAGTGGTGGGAGGCGCCTACAGCGTGCTGGCAGGCCCGGCCTTCGACCTGACCTTCATGTGGGAAGGTTCCAAGGTCAACATCATCAATCCCAGACAGGCTGCTGAACTGGTAAGCGGACCTCAGGCGGTGGAGAACATCGCATGCGAGGCCGAGAAGTACGAGGAGAGCCACTCCACAGCTGAAGTTCTGGAGGCAAAGGGACTCTGCCACAGGATCATCGATCCTGCCGACACCAGGAAGTTCCTGGCTGGAGCTCTGGAATCCTATGCCAACGTATACTAGGAGGGTGCCATGGCTCTTAAAGAGATATTGATAAAAGCCCTGATGGACACATTGATGGGCATGGGGACGGTGTTCTCGATACTGATCCTCATAAGTTTCATCATCTATCTGTTCAAGGTGTTTTTCTACAACAAAAAACCTCAGCCTGAGCCGGCTCCGGCCGCGCTGGTCCCGGAGACTGTTCCCGAAGAGGATGACGGCGAGTTGATAGCGGTGATCACGGCTGCCATAGCCGCATTCGAGGCGGGGGCGGCGCCTGTTACAGGCATGCCGGTATCCCTGGCGGATCAGCAGTACGTAGTAAGATCAATTAAGAGAAGAAGATAGATCAGGAGTATATTCATGGAAAAGTACATCATTCATGTTAACGGAAAAGAATACGAAGTAGAAGTCGAGAAGGTGGGAGGAGAGGCACCCGCGGCCGCACCCAAGGCACCGGCAGCAGCTCCCGCACCCGCAGCACCTGCACCGGCTCCCAAGGCTCCTCAGGCCGCATCACAGGACGGAGTGAAACTTGAAGCCGGCGCCGCAGGCAAGGTCTGGAAGATCGTCAAGAAGGCAGGGGATTCCGTAGCCAAGGGAGACACTGTAGTCATCCTGGAAGCCATGAAGATGGAGATCCCCATGGTAGCAACCGCTGACGGAGTGGTAAAGGAGATCACGGTCGCAGAAGGACAGCCTGTTGAGGCAGGAGACCTGCTGGCTATTATCGGCTGATAGAGAAAAAGGATACCAATATGGACTATATTTCTGAAACGCTGAGCAATCTCTTAGGTCAGACGGCCTTTGCGAATCTCACCATAGGTAACCTTGTGATGGTGGCGGTGGCGTGTTTTTTCCTCTATCTGGCCATAGCCAAGGAGTATGAACCGCTTCTGCTTCTTCCCATCTCCTTCGGGATGCTTCTGGTGAACATTTATCCGCCCATCATGCAGGAGGGGGGATTGCTCAATTATTTCTTCAAACTGGACGAGTGGACCATACTTCCGTCCCTGATTTTCATGGGAGTGGGGGCACTGACGGACTTCGGACCGCTGATCGCCAATCCCAAGAGCTTCTGGCTCGGTGCGGCTGCACAGTTCGGTATTTTCGCCGCTTACTTCGGCGCTATAGCAATGGGCTTCAACGACAGGGCAGCAGCTGCCATATCCATCATCGGCGGAGCTGACGGACCTACATCCATCTTCCTTGCTTCCAAGCTCGGACAGACGAACATCATGGGTCCCATAGCCGTGGCAGCTTACTCCTATATGTCGCTGGTGCCTATCATACAGCCTCCCATAATGAAGGCGCTGACTACCCAGAAGGAGAGGAAGATCAAGATGGAGCAGCTTCGTCCGGTCTCCAAGCTTGAGAAGATCCTCTTCCCCATCATAGTCACCATCGTAGTGGCACTTATACTACCCACTACTGCTCCTCTTATCGGTATGCTCATGCTCGGCAACCTCTTCAGAGAGT
>JAEEOX010000146.1 GCA_016284485.1 Bacillota bacterium
CGATCACATCCGATAGCGACGGACAATATCATACAAGCGTTGGAGAATGGGTCGAGGAACTGTATTCGCAAAATGTTGCCACAGATGAAAAGGGGTTTTTCTGTATAAATGATATCAGCGAATCACTTTTAAAAGACCAAAGTGATAGCCGAGATGAATATTATATCTATGCTGAAAGTGTTTTGCCTGTGGAGGACACGGATATTCGGTTTAATTCAAACATGCCCAGTGGACTTGTGGTCGGCAGGTCTGAACTCGATAAACTTATTCCCTATGACGATGAGTTCATGTCAGAGGAGGATGTGCAGCCTTCTGCGAATATAGGCAGTGATGTTTTGAACAAGATCAACGCAGGCATCAAAAAATACACCGGAATCGATTTCTTCGCGTACGAAGGCGTTTCCGACGGAGAGACACTGTGCCTGTATTATGACCATGATCCCTGGGCAGATGATGGTCTTGTACTGACGTTCAGGAAGGATGGAGACAGGTTTGTGCCTGTCGCTTCTGATGAAAACATGGATGTGGCAGCCGTCAGTTGGCTTCACATGAACTACGGCAAAAGATATGATGTACGAAGCGTATCCAGCAAAAAGATCGAAGTTACGGAGAAGGATGGAAAGAAGCAGTACCGGACTCTGCTCAGCTCTTATCTGAGTTTGAGATCAAACGGTGTTTCGGGAGAAATGAATGTGGAGGTAGTGGTGGAGGCGGACCTGAATGATCCGGCCGCACCGTGGAAAATGTACTATGTGAGCGAGTCGTATGGGAATAACCCTCCATGGGAATTGAGGGATATCAGCGAGCTGACGATACCGGCAGAGGATGAATACCCGCTGATCGAATCAAATGTGGGAGATAATCCAGATGAGATCTCCATAGTTGATGTCTTATTCAGCGCATACCTTGAGAGCTTCAAAAAAGGCGGGCATAATTACGACAGCGTGCTGAACATATATTTGCTGGACTACTCGGTGGATGTGATCGATATAGTGGACAGTGACCTTAAGGAAAAACTAAGCAGTGAGGGATCGTTATCACATGCAACAGAGGACGCGATCTTTGCTTCCGTTCATTATTCAGTGACGATCGATCCTACGGAGAACAATCTGAACTACTGGCTTCCGGCAAACGGCGTTAGAGCCGGAGATGTAATCCATAAATCCAACGTGCTGTATATTGATAAAGTCGATGGAGAATACCAAATAGTTTCCATCGGGACCGGCTGGTAAACGATAAAAACGGGGATGCCTCGAAAGAGCATCCCCGCGTTTGTTTTACATGTTATATATCTTTGAGACTTCCTCCCGGTTCCTGCCGATGAAGACGATGGCCGCCAGCGTCAGGATCGCCATGGTGATCACCACCACGGTACGGACCGGAAGTATCACTGACAGCGCTCCGCCGAACAGTTCTCCGAGAAGCATGCCGGCAGTGCTCAGCATGTTGAAGGCGCCGTTGAAGCGGCCCTTCTTCTCATCCGGAACATAATTCTGTGTTCCGGAGATCCTTATGGTATAGCTGGTGATCCCGCCCACTCCGTGGAAGAAGAAGAGGATCATCATCGCCGGGATGGGAAGGAACAGATACACACCTTCGATGAGACTGAGCATCAGGTAGACGGTCAGCGCGATGGTGTATTTTTTTGCGGCCGGAAGCTTGTGGCGGTAATGCCAAGTGCCTCCCAGCATCCTGCCCAGGACGCCCAGGGCGAACACCATGATGAAGACGTATTCGCCGTTGTCATAGGTGGACTTGAAGTAGGGCAGGGTCAGCACGTTGGTTGCTCCCATGCCGAAGAATGAGAATGCGAAGTACGCGGCAACTGCCAGGAGACCTTTCTCACTCCAGAGATATTTGAGACCTTCCCGGATGTCCCTGATAACTATATCGGGAGTGTAGCTGATCTTTGCCTGATCCTGCATAGCGCCGGGGCGCTCACCGTAATCATATTCGTTCCTGAGACTGTGGGTCACGGTGTAGGTCTCCTCCTGCCTGATCCTGGTCTCCACCGTGGCTGCTGTGAAGAAGCACACTGCGTTTATGGCCAGGATCGGAGCCATGCCGATCTGATTGTAGAGGAAGGCTGAAACAGGCACCATGACCGAGGAAAAGGTCTCAAGGATACTGGCCACCGAGTAGGCCTTTGAATAGTTCTCCGGCGCGATAAGAAGCGGATAGAAGCTCTCATAGGCCACCATGTACACGCTGTTTATGGATCCCACCAGGAAGGCAAAGGCGGCGAATATGCCGAAATTGAACCAGTCCTTGAACAGGAGGAACGCAGCTATGGCGTACAGCGCAGAGGACAGGTAGTCCAGGGAGTAAATGGCCTTTTTGCGGGAGAATCTGTCCAGGAAGGCCCCCGACAGGATGGGCATGATCAGCTGCGGCGCAGTGTAGCATATCATGTAGATGGCATACAAAAACGTGGAGCTGGAGTAGTCCAGCACCATAAGGCTGATGGCGAAGCCGGAAAGGGCGTTTCCGAACATGGATACCACGGACCCCAGCGTGATTATGGTGAAGTCGCGGGTCCAGAGCTTCGGGGCTCCCGCCTGGTCTGAAGTTTTGGTCACTCTGTCTGTGTCTGCCATTACGTCTCCCGCCGGCATATGAGCCGGCAGGGAGTATTATATCATATATAATGTTCCAATGCAAAATATCCGCAATAGATTTTATTGATGTTCCACAAAAGCTGCAGGTGTTGTGATACAATGAATAATTGCAATGGAAAGACCTAACCCTACTGAAGAGATCAGAACAAACAGGGAACTGTCCCTCATAAGGAAGATCGAGATCGCTCTCAAACTCAGTCTGCCCATAATACTGGCGCAGATCACCGTAATCGCCATGCAGTACATCGACGCGGCCATGGTGGGACGTCTGGGAGCGCAGGCTTCCGCATCGGTGGGACTGGTGTCGTCATCCATCTGGCTGATCGAGGACGTGTCTCTGGCGCCGGTCTTCGGCTATTCGGTGCTCATCTCTCACAGAGCGGGGGCGAATGACGGCGCAGGGTCCAGAAACATTTTCAGACAGGGCATCAAAGTGTCACTGATGGTGGCCTGCGCTGCGGCGGTGCTGGGCTCCATCCTGGCATTTCCCCTCCCGAGGCTGCTTGGGGCGGAGCAGGAGATCAGAAGAGATGCCACCATATATTTCCTGATAATCTCAGCCACTCTTCCGCTGAACAATCTGGGGTTCTACGCCATGAAGAGCCTTCAGGCCATAGGCGACACCAGAACGCCCGGGCTTCTGTCCATAGCAAGGTGTGCTTTGAACATAGTTTTCAACGCTTTTCTGATATACGGAGAATTCACGGTGCTGGGCCTCGAGCTGAGAGGCGCAGGTCTGGGAGTGGCAGGAGCTGCTCTGGGCACGGTGCTCTCCAATGCGCTGGTGGGTATCGTGTTGCTGCTCATCGGAGCCATAAGAGAGCCTTTCCTCAGGATACTCAGGAATGAGCATGCTCCCATCCGTCTGGATGTGTTCAAGCAGGCTCTCAAGATCGCCATACCCATGGCCATGGAGTCCATCGCACTTAACGGAGCTCAGGTGGCTTCCACCAGGATCGTGGCTCCTCTGGGTACGGTGTCCATCGCCGCCAACTCCTTCGCAGTCACGGCTGAAGCTCTTTGCTACATGCCGGGCTACGGTCTGGAGGGAGCAGCCATGACGCTGGTAGGACAGAGCATAGGAGCCGAGAACAAGCCAATGGCCAAGAGCTTCGCCTGGATATCCACCTTCATGGGAATGATCATCATGGGTATCACAGGGGTCATCATGTACTTCGCCTGCCCGCTGGTCCTGGGTTTCCTTACGCCTGTGGAGGAGGTTAGAATGCTGGCGGTCAGCGTACTCAGGATCGAGCTTCTGGTGGAGCCCCTGTTCGGTGCATCCATCGTGGCGGCCGGTGCCCTGAGGGGCGCAGGAGATACGCTTGTGCCCGGGATCATGAACATGGTGAGCATCTGGGGAGTGAGGATCACTCTCATGCTCATCCTGGTGGGCCGCATTGGACTAACAGGCGCATGGATCGCCATGGCCATAGAACTGGCCTTCAGGGGGACCATATTCCTCATCAGACTGGCCAGGGGCAAATGGCTGGACATAAAAATCTGAACTTGTATGTAGCAAAACATATTTTTTGTGTTACAATCGATAGGAAGACATGAACAGTACCGCGCAGCATGCCGGTACCCGGAAAGAGCATTCTGATCAGGAGGAGATATCAATGCGTACCATCGATCTTACAGAATATGGGATCACAGGATCAAAGGGGATCGTTTATCAGCCGTCATATGAGAAGCTTTTCTACGATGAGACAGACCCGGGTCTGACCGGATACGAGAAGGGCACTCTCGTTGATAACGGTGCGGTAAACGTCATGACCGGTATCTACACCGGACGTTCCCCCAAGGACAAATACATCGTGGTGGACGACACGTCCAGGAAGACCGTGTGGTGGGCTACCCCGGAGTTCCCCAACGACAATCATCCCATATCTGAGAAGGTCTGGGCACAGCTCAAAAAGAAGGCCATAAAGCAGCTGAGCAACAAGAGACTGTACGTGGTGGACGCCTTCTGCGGAGCGGGAAACCGCAAGGAGAGAATGGCTGTCCGCTTCATCATGGAAGTTGCATGGCAGGCTCATTTCGTAAAGAACATGTTCATCAGACCCACAGAGGAGGAACTGGAGAACTTCAAGCCTGATTTCGTTGTGTACACGGCATCCAAGGCCAAGGTCACCAACTACAAGAGGCTGGGGCTCAACTCTGAGACCGCCGTGGCATTCAACGTATCATCCCGGGAGCAGGTCATCCTCAACACCTGGTATGGCGGAGAGATGAAGAAGGGCATGTTCTCCATGATGAATTACTTCCTGCCTCTGGGCGGCGTCGCAGCCATGCACTGCTCTGCCAACACCGACCTGAACGGCGAGAACACTGCAATTTTCTTCGGACTTTCCGGAACCGGCAAGACCACTCTCTCGACAGACCCCAAGAGGCTCCTCATAGGAGATGATGAGCACGGCTGGGACGATCAGGGCGTGTTCAACTTCGAGGGAGGCTGCTACGCCAAGACCATCGATCTGGATGAAGAGGCGGAACCGGACATCTACCACGCCATCAGACGTGATGCGCTCATGGAGAACATCACCGTGGCGGAGGACGGGACCCCGGATTACTCTGATTCCAGCGTAACTGAGAACACCCGTGTATCGTATCCCATAGATCATATCGAGAACATAGTGAGACCCATATCCGAAGGACCTTCGGCCAAGTCCATCATCTTCCTTTCGGCAGATGCGTTCGGAGTGCTTCCCCCGGTATCCATCCTCAGCCAGGAGCAGATGGAGTATTACTTCCTTTCGGGATTCACCTCGAAGCTGGCGGGGACCGAGAGAGGCATCACCGAGCCGACTCCGACTTTCTCAGCCTGCTTCGGTCAGGCTTTCCTGGAGCTCCAGCCGCTTAAGTATGCAACTGAGCTCCTGAAGAGAGTGCGTAAGTCAGGTTCCAGAACCTTCCTTGTGAACACCGGATGGAACGGAACGGGCAAGAGGATCTCCATAAAGGATCCCAGAGGCATCATAGACGCCATCCTTTCCGGAGCCATAGACAAGGCACCTACCAAGGAGATACCCTACTTCGGACTGACCATACCCACAACCCTTGAGGGAGTGCAGGACGGGATACTGGATCCCAGAGATACCTATGAAGATCCCGCTCAGTGGGAGGAGAAAGCTAAGAAGCTGGCAGGCATGTTCATCGAGAACTTCAGGAAGTATGAGATCTATGAAGGAGCGGACAAACTGGCCAAGGTAGGACCCAGACTTTAGAGCTCCGCGGGAGAACTTGCCAAATTGGCAAGTTTTATGACCCGCATATGCCAAAATTGAAATATCTGAAATGCCGATTACCCCTTATTATTTAGTTGTATATATAAGGGGTATTTCATTTGAAAGGCTGCTGTCGCTATGTTATCTGATAACATCAAAAAAGTCCGCGTTGCTTGCGGAATGTCTCAGCGCGAGGCGTCTGAGCTTTTAGGTATTTCATCTTCCGTATATTCCAGGTATGAGACCGGAAACCGCATGCCTCCTCTCGACATGTTCGAGAAGATGGCAGACGTTTTCGGCGTGTCATGCGATGAACTTCTGGGAAGAAATACGGTGACCGGTGTAGTGCTGACAGAATATGAGAGAGATTTAGTTGAGGCTTTTCGATCGGCAGACATGAGGGCGAGGGAGGATGCCGCACGACTGCTTTCGGATCATCCTGACACCGGGAGAGTGAAATAGGAAGGAGCCGGACGCGGTTTATATGGAACGGGATGTGCCCGGGGGTTTTGATTTTTTTGAAATGATGAGGGAGAGCCGGTGGAAGGCTCTTTTTTTGCGCAAAAAATACGGAGCGGGGGACGGATCAAAGATTTTTTTGTTGCACTTGAATTTTGACACACATTCGAGTAAACTATCCAATGGAGTTGTGTGGCTCCAATAGAATCAACAGGAGGTCATACCATATGGGTATTTTACTGGAAAAGAATAACGGATACGATGTCATCACCGATGAACAGAGACAGGAAATGGAGGATTACTGTGCTCAGTACATCGATTTCATGAACGCTGCGAAGACAGAGCGCGAGTGCGTCGTAGAATGCATCAAGCTGGCTGAGGCCAAGGGATTCAAGCCCTACGTTCAGGGCATGGAACTGAAGCCCGGCGATAAGGTATATTACAACAACAGGGGCAAGAACATAGATCTGGCCGTCATCGGCAAGAGATCTCTGGCTGAGGGCGCTAACATCGCCGCTGCTCACACTGATTCCCCGAGACTGGACTTCAAACCCCAGCCCCTCTATGAGGACGAGGAGATGTCCTATCTCAAGACACACTACTATGGCGGCATCAAGAAGTTCCAGTGGGTCACCATTCCTCTGGAGATCCACGGAATGGTTTGCCTCAAGGACGGCACCAACAAGTACGTTAAGTGGGGTGAGGGAGACGAGCCCAAGTTCGTCATCACCGACATCCTTCCGCATCTTGGCAAGTCCCAGGCTTCCAAGACTCTTGGAGAAGCCATCCCCGGAGAGAATCTGAACCTTCTCATCGGTTCAGAGCCGGTAAAGGACAAGGAGGCCAAGCAGAGATTCAAGCAGCACGTCATGGAGCTTCTGAACGAGAAGTACGGCATCATCGAGGAAGACCTGATGTCCGCTGAGATCCAGGCTGTTCCTGCATTCAAGGCCACAGAGATCGGATTCGACAGGAGTCTGATCGGTGCATACGGTCACGATGACAGAGTCTGCGCTTTCGCAGAGCTCAAGGCTCTTCTGGACATGAAGGAGATCCCTGACAGAACAGCGGTCTGCATCTTCGCAGACAAGGAAGAGGTCGGTTCCATGGGAATCACAGGAATGATCTCCCAGGCTTTCGAGCACTTCATGAATTCCCTGTGCAAGAGCCAGGGAGTGGATCTGTATGACTGCTTCTCACAGTCCTTCTGCCTGTCTGCAGACGTTACTGCAGCGCTTGATCCCATCTTCATGGAAGTCTTCGAGAAGAACAACGAGTCCCGCATCAACCACGGCATCGCCATCTGCAAGTACACCGGCGGCCGCGGCAAGGGCGGAGCTTCTGACGCCAACGCTGAGACGGTGGCATACATAAGAAAGATCTTCAGCGAGAACGGAGTTCTCTGGCAGCTGGCCGAAATGGGCAAGATCGACGAAGGCGGCGGCGGAACAGTGGCTCTGGACATGGCCAACAGGAACATCGAGACCATCGATGCCGGAGTGCCCGTCCTCAGCATGCACGCACCCTTTGAGGTGGTCTCCAAGCTTGACTGCTACATGACCTACAGAGGCTGCAAGGCTGTCTTTGAAGCAAGGAAATAGTTTCAGACCATGAAAAACGAAAGCCTGATCAAGGCTAGCACCCTCCTGGCCAGCGTCAATCTGTTGTCCAGGAACAGAAAGGATCCCTACGGAAACCTTTCCGCAAACTACATAAAGGTGAAGGACATGGGCCTTCTGGGAAGATCCAGTCTGATCGATGATCAGTCATCCCTGGCTGACATAGCCCTGGGACGCTCCAACATGGCCGCCGCAGGCTGCGAGGTCATCGCGGTCTTCAATCTCCTCAAAAGATACAACGGAGGAGCGAAGGCTGTGGAGCTTCCGGATCTCATCGAGATATTCGAGAGGAACGGAGCGGTGCTCAGCGGCAGGTTCGGCGTATCTCCCCAGGCCATGGCAGACTATTTGAAAGATCTGGGTCTTAAGACCAACTTCACGTCGGATCAGTCGGATTTCGACGTGCTGGCTCAGTACTGTCCCCATATGATCGTTACGGTGATGAATGACGGGACCAATATTTTCAAGCAGATACACACCTTCTACGTGGCAAGAGAGGACACTCCGGACGGAGCCAGATATTTCAGACCCTACAACGCAGGAATAAGAGACCGGTTCAGATCCATAGAGGATCTCATAAGAGCACTTCCCGGAGGGAAGGCCAAAGGTATTTCCATGATCGGCATCAGCGGGGAAAGCAGGTATTAGACACACATGAAAAACTTCAGAAACAAACTTAATAGCAAGAGCTTGCTGAGAAGAATGCTGGCGATCCTCGTGATCACGTGCGTCATCTCCACTGCATTGTTCGCATTCGTCGGAATGCTGCCCGACTCATCCGTTGAAGCCGCCGGCAGGACTGGAATCTACAGGATAGCAGGTTCCAACAGATTTGACACATCCTGCAAGGTGGCGGATCAGGTCAGAGCTGAACTGGGCGGAGCCCCTTTGAACGCCATAGTGGTAGCCTGCGGCACATCATACCCGGACGCTCTTTCCGGCAGTTATCTGGCGGCAGCGGCCAAGGGACCCATCCTTCTGGTGGACGGCACCAACTTCAAGAGCGCAGCGGATTACATCAAGAGCAAGATGGATCCTCAGGGTACAGTATATATCCTGGGCGGGAACAGCGCAGTGACAGGAGAACTGGAGCTTTATCTGGAAATGTACAATACCGTAAGGCTCTGGGGAAAGGACAGATTCGAGACGAATCTCGCCGTTATCCGCAAGGCTGACGAACTCATGGAACAGGCAGGGATGACCCCTTCCGAAGTCATAGTCTGCTCCGGACTGAATTATCCTGACGCCATATCTGTTTCGGCTCTCGGCAAGCCGGTGCTCCTCACGGGAGCAGGCCTTACTGAGAACCAGAAGGATTACCTGAGTTCTTTCTCCTACGGAGAGCGTAATTTCACCATCGTAGGCGGAAACGCAGCAGTGCCGACAACTGTTGACAGCATCTTCAGTTCCTATGGCAGCGTCCAGAGAATAAGCGGGAAGGACCGCTACGAGACCTCGGTAAAGGTGGCCGAACATTTCTTCCCGGCCGCCAGGGAGGCAGTCATGGCTTACGCCCTGTCATTCCCCGACGGACTTTCCGGAGGACTTCTGGCATACATCAGGAACTGCCCCATAATCCTTTCAGCCAACGAGGCCTGCGGGAGGCCGTACAACTACGAGCTCTCCAAGGGAATGACATCGGTCACCATCCTCGGAGGTGAAAGGCTCATAGAGAATGCGGCGGCAGGACTTCCTCAGAACGCCAACAGGAGAGGCTTCGATCTGGTGGGAGGATACCGTTATCACTACGATGACAACGGGTACATCTCGATGTTGCCTTTCACAAAGTATGGCTACACCGTGACGCCCAATCCCAACTCCGGAAGGATCAACTACGAGGAATACAAGGAGATGATGAAGCGTGAAGACCTTCACATCTACGGTTCCGGCGTGATTGTGGACCTGAGCGAACAGACCCTCTGGTATCTCCAGGACGGAGTCGTGCTTCTGAGCACGCCTGTAGTCACAGGAAAGCCCGGATTCGAAACTCCTCAGGGAACATTCAAGATCCTGGCTCACGCGCGGGACGTAAACCTCAAGGGAGAGAAGGATGACGAAGAATGGGACGTGGACGTAAACTACTGGATGCCGTTCAAAGGCAACTACTTCGGCTTCCACGACGCCACATGGCGTTACTACTTCGGCGGGACCATCTACCTCTATAACGGGTCCCACGGCTGCGTGAATCTGCCCTTCGAAAAGATGAAGCA
This sequence comes from Bacillota bacterium, assembly GCA_016284485.1. Taxonomy (GTDB): domain Bacteria; phylum Bacillota; class Clostridia; order Peptostreptococcales; family Anaerovoracaceae; genus RUG754. Next base: position 10,134 of record JAEEOX010000146.1, read on the forward strand.
GTTCTACACCATGGTTCCCGACGGGGCGAGAGTAGTCATCAGAGCGTAGTCACGTACCGCAAAAAACAAAATCAAAAAACCTTGTCGCAGGACAAGGTTTTTTTAGTGCACCGATTCGGGATGACTATTCTTCAGTGCTCTTGTATTCGATTAGTTTAGCGGACACCAGCTTCGCAAAAGATGATATCAGAGCCATGTCCAGAATGAACTCGCTAATGCGGTCATAGGGGGTATCTCCCTGATCGATCTTGAGAAAGCGGTTGCCGTCATGCTCCAGCCGCCTCATGAAGTACTGGGAGGCCAGAACGTGTTGGTTGGCGAAGGCAGAATAGAATACACGCAGATCCTCGTCAGCCACCTCGTCCGGAAACAGCTTGTATATCTCCGATATGGTCAGGGACTGCTTGAGAGTACAGAGGACCAGCAGATATGCGATGTGCTTCCTGTAGTAACGCTTCTTGACAGGGGCGGGCATTAACTTCTTACGGACATAATTGTTGATGGCAGATGCTGTTATGATCTCGGTGCCCTCAGGACCGACGTTTGTGTATCCGATCTGATCTCTTATGTATGTCACGACCTGCTCCATGTAGAGCCCCAGGTTAGGGATGTTTTCCCAGGAGGGCAGGCGATGGTTAGCCACGTTCTCCTTCCACTGCGGAAGCAGCTCTTCTAGTTTTTTATCATCAAAATCCATGGATCTGTCCTCAGATATCCGTATTTAAATACACCTTCCTCTTACATTATACACAACTGAACTATTAAATCAAGAGAAATAATTTATTGCATTCCTTGACTTGCTGAATTGGAAGTGATAATCTAATCTATAAGATTAGATGCATCGGTTTAAGCGCTTATCAGGCGTTATAGGCCTTACATATTATTTGTAGTTGTGCTGCATTTGGTTTTTCTGAACTACAGAGGAGGAAGAAATGGCAAGTTTGGTACATGCAGCTGAAAGAGCTGCCTTCGCGAAAATATTGGACAATATCCTGGAGAAGGGTAAGACGAAGTCTCCCCAGGAGACCTTCGGACCTCTCCTCAGCATGGTCAAGAGGATCATGGGAGATTCCTGGACGGATCTGGCATACAAGGACCTCCAGGAGATCATAGACAATCCCGACAGCAAGTGGGGACGTTACGTCGACAGGATCATGAAGGAAGTGGATCCCGGCGTGCTCAAGATGTTCCTTCTGAACGTTTTCTTTGAATCCGGACTGACCGGATACAAGAACTCAAGGAAACTGAGAGAAAAGTACGGCTGCAACATGCCCTGGCTCATCCTTATCGACCCGACCACGGCCTGCAACATGCACTGCACAGGATGCTGGGCAGCGGAATACGGCCACCAGATGAACCTTACATATGAGCAGCTGGATTCAGTCGTGACTCAGGGCGAAGAGCTGGGTATCAGAGCATATCTGTTCACAGGCGGCGAGCCCCTCATCAGAAAGAAGGATATCATAAGACTCTGCGAAGCTCACCCCAAGGTAGCCTTCCACGCATTCACCAACGGCACACTGATCGACGATCAGTTCTGCCAGGATCTGCTGAGAGTCAAGAACTTCTTCGTGTCAGTTTCCATCGAGGGATTTGAGGAATCCAATGACGGAAGGCGCGGAGAGGGACATTTCCAGAAGGTCATAGCTGCCATGGATCTCATGCACAAGTACAAGCTGCCCTTCGGAGTATCCATCTGCTACACTTCCAAGAACTACCTGACCGTCACCTCCGATGAGTTCCTGGACATGCTCATCGACAAGGGCTGCATCTTCGCATGGTACTTCCACTATATGCCGGTGGGAATGAACGCTTCCACCGAGCTGCTTCTTTCACCGGAGCAGAGAGAGTACATGTTCCACAAGATCAGAGAGATCAGAGCCATGGAAGGCGGTAAGGAACTGTTTGCCATCGACTTCCAGAACGACGGCGAGTTCGTAAACGGATGCGTGGCCGGAGGCGAGAAGTACTGCCACATCAACGCCAACGGAGACGTTGAACCCTGTGTGTTCATCCACTATTCAGGAGCAAATATCAAGGAAAAGACTCTCCTGGAGTGCCTCCAGCAGCCCCTTTTCCTGGAATACATGAAGGGCCAGCCCTTCAACGACAATCTGCTTAAACCCTGTCCGATGCTGGAGAATCCCGACAAGCTCAAGGAGATCATCGCAAAGACAGGAGCCAAGTCCACAGATCTGGAGGCTGAGGAGAGCGTGGAGCACCTTTGCTCCAAGTGCTACAAGTACTCTGAGGACTGGGCGCCCAAGGCAGAAGAACTCTGGGCTCACGAGCTGGAGGTCAGACCCATTTCCAAGGCTGTTCACAAGTCGATTCCCAATGACGCGGAATAGGACTTGACTCGGGACGCAAACATTCTATTTTGCATTTCAAAAAGAGCGTGATTTTAGCACGCTCTTTTGTTATTATATAAACTAGGGTACGAGGTGCCCGATCGTGTAAATAATTGTTTAAGCGGAGGCCAAAATGGATATGAAAGCTGTAGGAGAGGACTTCAAGGTCTGTCTCTGTAAACAAAAGACAAAAAAAGAAATACTTGAAATAATCGAAGAGAACCACATCACGGACCTCAAGACACTCAAAGAGGTGGGAGATGTCGGCAATAAATGCGGAGCCTGCGGAGAAGACCTGCAGCAGCTCCTGGATATGGTGAACGGAGAAGAATAGGCTTTGGCCCTGAATAATCAAGAGGAGGTAATCATGTACTGCACTAAGAA
>JAEEOX010000147.1 GCA_016284485.1 Bacillota bacterium
CTTATATAGCATTCCCAGGGGAGCCCCCATGATCATCATGTAGATCATGGGCGCGGTGACTCCGTCGGAGGTGTTTTCCGCTACAGTCTCCACCACAGCCTTGGTGATCTCTTCCGGATCAAGCTCCGAGGTATCCCGGCCCACGATCCATGAGAGATACTTCCTGGAGTTGGCCAGAACTCCCTCTTCCAGATAACGGTACACCAGCATGCTCTGCTCCTTCAGGGACTTGGATGCGAAGATCTGATAGCTCCAGAAGGTATTCAGTGCGAAGGCTGCCCATGTACTGTGCTTCGCAAGAAGCGATATGGTTATAAAAGGCACCGCAAAAGACGCAGCTGCCACCACCATCCAGGTCACGGCCCCAGCTGCCATCTCCCCCGAGTTGGTTTTCGGGAAAACTTTTCTTGTAAACCTCTCCATGGCGGAGATCAGTCTGCCTATGATCACCACCGGATGAGGGAAATTCCTGGGATCCCCGAAGATCTGGTCCAGTATGAATGCTGTCAGGGTCGATAAAGCGATGAGCAAAGCGTCTCCTCCCCCGCTATTTCTTAAGAGTAATGATATATACAGGGTTCTCGGCCTTCATCAGGTCGTATCCCCCCATCTTTCTGGCCCTGGAAACATTAATGCAGACTATGTCTGAGCTGAGACTCAGTTCGTCCGTGAGTTTCAGCGCTTCAGCCAGTGTGTCCAATGTGACCGTGGTGAGCACGGTCACTGCTTCCGGATTCTTTTCCAGGCAGCAGTTAACTATCTCTCTCAGGTTTCCCTTGCTTCCTCCGATGAAGACCCTGTCGGGAGCAGGAAGCCCGTTAAGAGCCTCCGGAGCCTTACCTTCGATAACCTTTATATTGAAGGCGCCAAGTTTCTTCATGTTGACCCTGATGAGTTCCACTCCTTCCGGATCCACCTCTATGGCATAAACTTCACCTTCACAGGCTCTGTAGGCCAGTCCTGCGGTTACGGAGCCTGTGCCGGCTCCCACGTCATATACAGTATCTCCCGGACGGACGTCCAGCTTAGAGATCACAAGTGTCCTTACCTCTTCCTTGGTCATTGGGACGCCGCCTCTTATGAAGTCATCGTCCTTCAGTGTCCTGTAACGGTCCGGGACCCATGGGTTCTCTACATAGACCACTGAAAGTTTTGAGTATTCCTTGCCTTTCATCTCTGCGGGAGTGCCGCAGCTTATCTTCTCATTGGAAGAGCTCAGGTCTTCTCCGACGTACATCTTTACCCTGTCGCCAAGGCCTGCCCTGACCAGTTCCTCCGCAATGGTAGCGGGAGTCACCTTATTGTCCGTAAGGCAAAAGACCTTCTCATTGTATGTGACGAAAGGCACAGCAGACCCGTTTATCCCGTGAAAGCTGACCGCCCTGAGATCCTCGTAGTTTTTGCCGATCTTCGCCATGAAATATGAGATAGTCCCGATCCCCGGATGCAGGCATATCTCAGCCTCCGGAAATCTTCCCACGATGGTGGAAGCAATGGAATGGAAGCCCGTGTCACCGGAAGCTGCCACAGCCAGTTTTCTGCCGTTTTCAGCGCCGATCTCATCTGAGATGAAAGCCAGCATCTCCGTGACCGTAAGACATCTTATATTGGCATTCAGGGCCTTGAGAGCCTCGCTGTCCTTAAGGGATGTAAGGACGATGTCTGCATTCTCTATTACTTTTCTTACGTCGGCGGTCATCAGATCTTCAGATCCCGGTCCTACGCCGCACACGTTTATAACAGTCTTCATACATTGCCTCCTCTGAGGGTCTGATCCAGGCGGTCCAGAACATCCTCCAGACAGGATCCTTCCTCTTCCCCCGGCCTTCTTATGACCAGTACTCTGAAACCTTCTCTTGCGCAGTCCAGCTTGTCGCTGAAGCCCCCGGCCCTGCCGGTGCTCTTGGTGACCAGGGTCTCACATCCGAACTGTCTCAGTGTGGCCAGATTCATCTCCAGGCTGAAGGGCCCCTGCATACAGATGATGTTGGGCTGTTTAAGACCCGCTTCCGTGCAGAGCCTCACCGATTCCACAGAGGGAAGTACCCTTGCGGTGAATCTCTCCTGAAATCCCGGCACCTCAGAGAACCTGGCCAGATCCTTGGATCCTGTGGTGAGCAGCACTCTTCCGGGTATGTCCTTGAGGATCCTGACAGCATCCTCCACCGAGTCAGCAAAGATCACCCTATCCTCCAGGCCTTCGTACTCCGAAGGAAGCACGTCCTTCCTAAGGAGCCGGAGATACTCTGTGCCCGTGTTTTCCGCGGCGCTTCGTATGTTATCCGATACCTGATCCGCATAGGGATGGGTGGCATCGATGACCAGGCTGTAGCCCTTATCCGCGAAGATCTTTTCCATGCCGTGCCCGTCCAGTCTTCCCTCGATCACACTGAGATCTCCCATGTTCTGAAGGATCTCCTGGCCGTACTCGGTGGCAACGAAGAAATCAACTGAGTTCTCCATGCCGCTCTCCAGCACGTGGGACGCGATCATCCTGCCCTCGTAGGTTCCCGCGAACACCGCCGCTATTGAATTGTTACTTCCCGGCTTCGCCGTCATAGTCATATCCTCTCGGCGTCACCAGTTCGCCGTTTATCACTCTTGTCTGGCTGTTTCCCACGATCACAGTGGTGAACATGTCGATATCGTCATTCTCCCGGAGTTCGGAGAGCCTGAGTATTTTGCTCCCCTGACCTTCCCGGCCGATGTTTTTAACATAGCCCGATGGAGTATCCGCAGGTCTGTGTTTCATTATCAGGTCCACTGCCCTGTCCAGATGGTCTCTCCTCTTATGGCTCTTGGGATTGTAGATGCAGATCACAAAGTCCGCCTCCGCCGCAGCCTCTATCCTCTTCTCGATCAGATCCCAGGGGGTCAGAAGGTCCGAAAGGGATATGACCGCGAAGTCGTGGATCAGTGGAGCTCCAAGGACCGCTGCTCCGCTCATGGCCGCAGTTATTCCCGGTACGGTCACTATCCTGACCTCTGGATGAGCCTCTGCCACCTCGCGCATGAGTCCCGCCATGCCGTATACACCTGCATCTCCGCTGGATACGAAGGATACAGTCTTGCCGCTGAGCGCCAGGTCCAGAGCGATCCTGGCTCTTTCCACCTCGCCGCGCATGGCTGTGGACACAACTTCCTTGCCCTCCGTAAGCTCCTCTATGAGCTTCACGTAGACCGTGTATCCTACAACTGCGTCACTTCCCTTTATGGCGTTTACCGCCTGAGGCGTCATGTATTCCCTGCCGCCCGGGCCAATTCCCACAACATATATCTTAGACATCGAATCTACACTCCCATTCTTTCTCGCACAAAGCCGCGGTCACCTCATTCAGCGCGGTCCTCTCCATAAGGATCCTCGGAGTGCCGCCCCCTGCCAGGCGGGCCGCTCTGAAGGCCGCCCTCTCTGAAACATTGTCGGCTCCGGTGGTGTTCAGCACGAATCCCGAGTGATGAAATTCACCCTGCTCCTCCATGAGTTCCTCCGGCGTAAAGGGGATCATTCCGATACCATGCCCGGCGCAAAACATCTGCATGCAGGCCTCGTCCTTCTTGAGATCGATGGTGGCGAGATCCGCCACTGCCTTCACGGAAAAGCCCGCATCGGATATCATCGTGCTCACTGCCCTCTCATAGTTACCGGGATCCCCGTTACGTCTGCAGCCTGAACCCAGGACCAGAGCCTTCGGAAAGACCCGGAAAGTCTCTCCGAAGGGTGAACAGCCTGTCCTCACCCCAACATAGATGCCCTTTTCAGGCGCATTCTCTCCGTCTCTAACCAGTGTCAGCTCCTCCGGGATACTGCCTCTGATCCTCTCATCTGCCTCCTCCACATAGAGCCCTACCGGTTCTCCCTTTATCACCGCCGATGAGATCATCTTGATCTTCGAGATGTCATCTATGACGAAGCCGTTCTTCACCGCCCACACATCCACAGCAAACCTGCCGTTCACGTCGGTTCCGGTGGTTATGACCGGACGTCCTCCGACTATCTCAGCCAGCTCACAGGCGAACTCGTTGGCTCCGCCTATGTGGCCGGAAAGGATGGGAATGACGTTCTGCCCCAGTTCGTCCATGACTATGACCGCAGGATCCCTGTCCTTGGACTCTATGAAGGGTGCTACGGACCTTACGGCTATTCCCGCGGCGGACACGAAGAGGATGCAGTCACAATCCCTGAAAGCTTCCGCCACAAAAGACCTGAGTTCCTGCCCCTTGCGGTAAAACCGCTGCTCCGTCCCGGGAGGAAGAGCCTCTGAGATCTCGGATATTCTTTTTGCTGCGTTGTCAGTAAAACCGATCATCGCAAGTTTTCTGATCATCTGTCGTTCTCCTGCTTATCTGCAGTGGCCTCTCTGTAGCCTGTGGTGAAACCTGGGTCATAGAGTTTCGACCTGTCATAGGTGCTGCCCAAAAAACCTCCCACCATGATGAGAGCCATGCGGTTTATTCCATTCTGCTCCGCTGCCTCCCCGATCTGTGCCACGGTGGTGTGTATCACCTTCTGGTCAGGCCATGTGGCCTTGTATACGATGGCAGCCGGGGAATCCGGGGCATATCCTCCTTCGATGAGCTTTTCCGAAAGCTCGTGCAGCATGGATGAAGTGAGGAACACCACCATGCTTGCCCCATGGGAAGCCAGTTTCACTATGTCCTCCTTTTCAGGCACGGGGGTCCTTCCCGCCATCCTGGTGAGGATCACAGTCTGGCTCACTCCGGGCAAGGTGAACTCGGCGTTCAGTGCCGAAGCAGCTCCTATGAATGAGCTTACGCCGGGAACGTATTCATAGCTGATCCCAAGCCTGTCCAGAACATCCATCTGCTCGCGGATCGCTCCGTAGATGGACGGATCTCCGGTATGAAGTCTTGCCACCATGGCGTCCCGGTTCTCTTCCATCACGGCGATGACCTCCTCCAGGGTCATGCGGGCGCTGTCGTATATTTTGCACCCTTCCTTCGCGTAGTCAAGAAGCGCAGGGTTCACCAGAGATCCCGCATAGACTATGACGTCTGCTTTCTTGAGGAGCTCAGCTCCCCTGACCGTGATCAGATCCGGTGCTCCCGGGCCTGCGCCTATGAAATATACCATGTTGCCTCCCTTATAGTCGTATAGCCGGACTGTATAAATGCTGTCCGGCCTGATTTTTTTGAAATGTTTATCTGAAGTAAGCGATGAGGTCCTCCGCCCCGTCGCTCATCATTATGTTCGTTCTGTCAGTGGTGAACATGACTGTCTCCACCTGGATGTCTTCGCCTGCACGGCTTCTCAGATGGAACAATGCTCTGTCCACTATGTCGCGCTTGACCCGGCCGAAGTACTCTTCGTCCTTAAGGATGTCGAAGGCCTTGTCCGTGGTCACACACTTTAAGATGGCCCGGACCTTCTCAGGTCCTGCTCCCCTGGCCGCAGCCAGTGCACCTATGATCTCCATCCTGCAGTCAGCATAGGATGAGTGGGTGTTCATGACTCCCGCTGCAGTCTTGATGAGCTTGCCTGTGTGCCCGATGAAAAGCACTCTTTTGAATCCGCAGTACCTGATGTAGTCCAGGCTCTCTCCCACGAAGTTGGATATCTGGACCGCACGGTCAAGATCTATTCCCAGATACTCACGGATGAAATCCGCCCCATAGTTTCCGGGGGTGATCAGAATGGTGTCCGGATCCTTTACTCTGTATTTGTCTATGAAGGCCTTGATGGTCTCCACCAGTGCCTTCTGACTCATGGGCTCCACTATGCCCGTGGTACCTATGATGGATATTCCGCCAATTATTCCCAGTCTGGAATTGAAGGTCTTTTTGGCCACCTCCTCACCGCCTGGAACGGATATGACTACCTTGAGAGCTCCGCTGTAGCCCAGAGAATCTGCCACCCGGGTCACATTCTCCCTGATCATGCGCCTCGGAACAGGATTGATGGCCGCCTCTCCTACAGGAAGCTGCAGGCCTTCTTCCGTGACTCTGCCTACGCCCTGTCCGCCTTCTATGATCACCCTTTCCTCAAGGGTCCCGAAAGGTGCATCGGTCTTCGAGACTTCCGCAAAAATCCTGAGTCCCGTAGTGACGTCGGGATCGTCCCCTCCGTCCTTTATGACTGAACATATTGCGCGGTCCTCCCTCACGTCGGGATCGAAGATCTCCATGGCCGCAGTTTCTCCCGAAGGTAGTACAAAGCTGACCGAGGGCAGAATGACCCCGGTCAGCATCATCTGACAGGAAGCTGCGGCCGCCGCAGCTGCGCAGCTTCCTGTGGTATACCCTTGTTTAAGTTTTTTGCCGCCTACTACGGCGTAATCCTTTTCCATAAGGGTCCTTGGTCTATTCCTGAGGTTCTACGTTAGAAACGGACACCTTGTGATCGTACCAGACTCCCTTTGTACCGATGATGGCAAGGTCGAAATCTTCGTCAAGCACTGTGACAGGGATGTCGAATCCGTTCACTTCTTCAGTCAGACCGTCGGAATATGTAACAGTATCCACCGTAGGTTCAAGGAGCTCTGCCCCTTCCTTCTGTGCATCCTCGGCAAGTCCGACGTACATGTTGACAATGTTCTGTGATACCAGGCTGACATGAATGGTCATCTGGCCGTTCTCAACAGTGAGCACACCTTTGCCGTTGAGGGCTTCGTTTACGTGAAACATACTGGAGTCCGTGTTGAAGTCGGCGGTATATGTACCGTCTTCAAGGCCATAGGGGTTCCCTGCGGGCTCTTCATTACCATTCGATCCGCCGCAAGCTGCAAGCAGAGTCATGACGAGAAGGATCGATACGATCACCACAAGTATTTTTTTCATTTTGAGTAAAACCTCCGATAATTAAGTATTGTTTTTACTGAAGAACTGCTGCAACGTGAGCTACGTACAGAGCCTGAACTTCAGCGATACGTCCGAGACCTGCGATCTGGCATGTCACGTTCTCAGCACCCAGTCCTGCGCCTGTGTCAACGGGCTCATCAGCACCTTCTACCTCGAACTCACCGCCGTTTACGAATCCGTAATACCATGTGCCTTCTTCATCGGCAGCCATGTCATTGTTGGCGTGATCGCCTGCAACTACCATGAGGGGACGAAGGATGACCTTTGTGTATCCGGCTTCCTCGAGAGCTTTCTTGACCTCGGGGAATGCTGTCTCAGCGGGTTTGCCTTCAACGGTTCCGACAAAAATGTTGTCATATCCGAGGGCTGCCATCTGGGCCTGCATCTGGCTGTATGTGACGTTGGCTGTATGAGATGTGCCGTGTCCCATGAATACGACGGCTGTTCCGTCTGCCTTGAGAGCATCGAGAGACTCTGCTCCTGCTTCTTTAACTGCCTCTGCTACCACTGCCTTTGCGACAGTTTCCTTGTCAGCGTTGATGACTGTGGCGTCGGATCCCACTTCACCGAGGAGCGGTTCTGCGATGACCATGGATTCGAAGTTGTCCTTGTAAGCTTCAGCCTGAGCTACAAGCTCGTCATACTCTGCACCGTGCATGAGGTGAGTGGGCTGGATCACAAGGTTCTTGACACCGTTGTCCACTGCTCTCTGCATTGCCTGGTCCATGTTGTCGATGAATTCGCCGTCTCTTGCCTGGATGTGGTTGATGATGATCTGAGCCGTGAATGCTCTTCTCACTGACCAGTCGGGATATGCTTCCTGGAGAGCCTTCTCAACTCCGCCGATGTCGGCTACTCTGGAGTCGTTGAAGGATGTTCCGAAGGAAACTACGAGAAGCTCGTTCTCACCGATCTCATCCTGGTTAAGAGGATCGTCCAGAGAAGCGTCGCCTGTGTCGAGTGCGAAGTAGTCGCCTTCCTCAACGAGTTCCTTCTGAGCGTCTGTCAGAGCGTCCCATGCTTCCTTGGCTGCGAGGCACTGAGCATCTGTCTCTTCTGTTCTCTCCTGGACCTGGATGGCTGCGATCAGTTCATCAACTGCTGCTGCAGCTTCCTCGTCGGATACTTCCGGTGCTGCCGGTTCAGGCTGCTGCTGCTGACCGCATGCTGCGAACATGCAGACTACCAGAGCAACTGCAAGTAATACTGTTAAGATCTTCTTCATTGCTATAACTTCCTTTCCTTTAGCTATGAATGATAATTGGTTGGCGGCGTACCGCCGTTTTGACTGTCTGCATGAACAGTCTCGGGTGGAAGGAATCCGATTAACGGCACATCGCTGTGCAGGTACCTTAGCCTCAGAAAAGAAAAAACCTCTGAAAGGCTCAGAGGTAAAGTACACGTTAAAGCGGAAATACTGTGACCATATTCCCTCGTACGACCAATTCCTCGTGGCCCGGACAAATGTCCATGTACTGCGGAAGGCAGGTCTCCCGGCTCACTGATCGGACGCTCGTGCCGCCTTCCCGGTTTCCCAGTGGCATGTAGGCCTTCGCTCTCAGTTTACGGTGACGAGATCGCGCGGGATTCTCACCCGCTTCCCTATTATCCGGACCATGTCCGGCACCTTACGCTAACTTATTGATTTGTTTCGGTAAGGGCAAGCCCAAACCTCGAAATATGTTAGCACACCCTTATACTAAAGTCAAGCATCGAAAAAGCCCTCTGAGCGAGGGCTTTTTGTGCAAAAAATCCGCAATTGCAACGCTGTCTCGGATCCCTAGATCCCAAGCACAGCCAGTTTCATGAAGATCCTGGTCAACACCTGCTGATAGTATTCGTAATCCGCCTGTGTCAGGCTGCCCGGATCTATGGAGTTCAACTCAGTCATTATGGTGGTGAACCTTTCCAGGAAGCTCTTGTAATCTTCTGACATCGAGGATTTGTCTTCCGCATTCTCATATTTGACCATGAAATCTACGTATTCGTCTATGAAGTCCTCGTAGTCGTCCATGACGATCTTGAAATCAGACGATACTTCGCCGCTTGATGCAGGTTCTTCCTCTGTCTGCGGCTCTTCAGTAGCTGTATTCTCTGGTTCAGGCTCCTCAGACTCGGGCTGTTCCTCCCAGTCATAGGGAGCATCCGCGCGCACTATCATTATGTCGTTTCCGTAGTAACTCACTGAGAGATGGAAACCGTCCTTATTGTCCGCATAGTAATAGTCCCCGCCTCTGGAATAGTTCACATCGAAGCCGCTGTCGATGCATCCGGTCACGTACTCATCGTAATCCGCCTTGGGGGTATCGCCCACATAGATCACGAAACCGCTGTCTGTCTCCCACTCTACGTAACCCACCTGCGACTTTGGCTCGGGCACCAGCCTTCCTACCTGGTTCGTTGGCCATCTCAGAGCCGACATGGGCTTGGCAGCAGTAAGGTGAATGTCCATCTCTTTACCGGACTCGTAATAGTAGAGTTCAAGCTTGTTTCCCAACCTGTCGAAGGCAGCCCAGCCACCGTAGTGACTGTTGGGATCCTCATTGAATCCCATGTCTATGCAGGCCTTTTTGTATTCGGCAAACTGCGTCTCAGAATAATGATACACTTCGCAGTCAAAGTCCTCGCTGGAATCGTTATATATGTGACCGTATTCCGAATCGGGCACAGGAAGCAAAGAACTGAGCCCGCTGCCGGGCCAGTAAAGCTTCTCATTGCGGTTGACCCCGCCGTTCAAACCGATGGTCAGAAGGAATACTATGATCAGGAGGAAGGCCACCGCCTGGAACACCTGTCTAAGGTTTGGAATCCTGGTCTTTATGGTGCCGTTTCCAAGAAGCAGCGATGCTCCCACCAGTCCTGTCTGCACCAATCCGATCACGCCTGCCAGAGGTGATGATCCCGAGGTAAAGGCCGCTATGGTGGAGATGAAGAATACGATCAGGAATACTATGAGGACTTTCCTTATGAAGCTTCTTCTGAACTTCGCGATCCTTTCCTTCTCTTCCTGCTTCTCATGTTTTTCCTCGTCATATTTGAGTTTTTCCAGTTCCATTTCCTTTTTGGCCTTGGCCCGGATACGCTCTATCTTGACGTCGTCGCTTTCAACGATGAGTTCCTTTGCGCCGCAGTAGGGACAGGTGAGGATCCGGCTGTCCTCTTCCACCTCAAGGGTCCCGCCGCATGCCGCACATCTGAGTTGTATGGTTTTTTTGTTTGTAGTTGCCATTAAATGTCTCCCTTATATCAACGTCGGCACTAAACCAGTCCCAGCAGACCTGCCAGCTTTTCGATGGCGTAATACAGATCGTCATCCGCCGCGCTGAAAGCGTCCACATACTCTTCGTATGAACTGTCGAAGGTCAGTGCAGTCAGGTAAAAGGCCAGGTACTTTCCATACACGTCATTTATCGCATCTGCCAGCTCGGTCTCCCCGGCTTTTTCCGCCTGTTTCATGGCCTTGTCATAGAGGGACGATATGTTGTCATAATTGTCGCCGACAGTATCGATGTCATCCTTGTGCAGCTCCCAGACCGCATCCTTTGCTGCTTCCTCATCGCCGTCATATGCTGCGTTTTCGAGAGCGTCGTAACGGTAGTTGGCCATGTCGACTCCGATGTCCTCCAGAAGGATGGCATCGTCTATGACCGCCCCGCAGAAATCCTCCGCGATGATGTGGGGGTCTTCACCCTCCCCTCCTATTCCGCCGCCTATGCCGCCTGTGATCAGGTAGAGGGCTACAGCTCCGACAAAGACTGCGATGAGGATGGCCGACACAAGTCCGACCTTGGATTTTTTCTTAGGGCCGGAGGGCTGCTGTGCTTCGGTCGGATCGTTGTAAAATATCTGTCTCTTGGGATCGGTCTCCTCTTCAACAGGCACCGCTTTCGTCACAGGATTTGCCTGACGGTCCCTGGTGTCTGCCAGTTCCGCCCAGGCTCCCCTGGACCTCCCTGAACTCACTATTTCGCCGCAGTAAGGACAGGTCTCCAGTCCGTCCTCTATCTTGGCTCCGCATACCGGGCATCTTTTCATCTTCGTGTCCTCCGTATATGTTGCGATATATCCTAAAAAATGCTACCTTTTCCAGCAAAAAATGTCAATCAGTTTTACAGCCTGACTTCCATCGGATCCCTTATCTCCATGCTGTTCTCTTTGACCTCACAGTCGTAGGCCAGCACCTGCACTCCCCGTTCAGAAGCTTCCCCGAGAGCATCCGCAAAATCCTTGTGGATCTCCCTGTCAGGCTCGAAGTATTTCACGTCTTTCATCTGTATCACGAACAAAAGATATGCCTCATAGCCTTCCTTAAGGCACTCTGTAAGCTCGTGTATGTGCTTGATCCCCCTCTCAGTGGGAGCGTCCGGGAAACGCACCACTCCGTCATCCTCCAGGGTAACGCCCTTGACCTCCACGAAAGCCTTCCTTGTCTTCCCTGCCTCATCCGTGTATTCCAGATAAAGATCGAACCTGGAATTGCCGAAGGTGACTTCACGCTTCAGGAGGGTCACGTCCTTTTTGAACCCGCCTGCGCTTATCCACTCATAGGCTGCGGCATTTGGTATCTGGGAATCCATGTTCACCAGACGGTTCCCCTTCTGAACCGCCACCAGATCGTACAGGGTCTTCCTTGCCGGGTTATCCGACTTCTCCAAAAACACCTTGGCTCCGGGCACCAGCAGTTCTCTGCACCGTCCGGTATTCTTGACGTGGACCGTGACGGGCGCACCGTCGACCATCACGTTGGCGATGAACCGGTTGGGGCGGGATATGAAAGTTGCTTTGACGATGTTGTTGTAGTTCATCTCTAATTGTCAGTTATCAAATAATCCTCAAGGAGAGGTACGATCGTCTGAATCGATAGACCTAACTTCGTATCCGCAGCATTATAGTTATCAATAAACTCGCTATAACTGCAATTGAAGAGGAACACTGCATTGTATAAGTCCGTGTATTTGCTATACAGGTCACGAACAGCGTCTGCAAGCGCACTAAGTTTTGCTTTTTCCGACAGAGCAAGAGCATCTTGATACATTTTGGTTATTTCAGAATAATTTGAGAATAGTTTCGAAACATCATCGCTATGCTCATCGAATACAGCTTTAAAAGCGTCATCAACGTTTGCGTACTTATTATCCCATATAGTAGCGCGCCAGTTTTCTCCTATTTCAACACCAATATCTTCCAGCAATACAGCATCGCATAACACCTGATAAGAAAACTCCGCAGCACTGGACTTTGCCATATCAACTTTCGTAAAATTATAAAAGTCATACCCTAAGTACGCAGCAACTAATAACACAGGAATCAACACAATCAGAAGACATCCCTTATGGGCTTTTTTCTTTTTGTATTCGCTTTCTGATGGAACGACATATGTCTGATAATGTGGTTTCCTATCATCTGAACCATCAAAACGAGTCGTCTCTTCTGGTTCATCATCCTTGTAGTCCCACCCACTCATTTCAACCCATTTGGATTTTTTGCCGTCATTTTCTATCCGACTTCCGCAGTATGGACAAAAAACATGATTCGGTTCTATCTCCGCGCCGCAGTGTGCACATGTGATTTTCTTCTCATCCATCTCTTCACCTTATTGGTCTTAAAAACCTATTGCCTTCAGGAACCCCTCAATAATGCCTCTGTACTCTTCTTCCCCTGCGATCTCCCTGGACTGAGCGTGCTCCGCACCCGGGATCAGGTGTATCTCGCTGTAACCCTTCTGGGCATCGTGCATGACCTGGCTGTTGGAGGGCTTGATGAAACTGTCCTCTGCACCGTGGATGAAACAGACAGGTACCTCGTTGTCCCTGAGTGCATCCACGGCCGATGTCAGTTTCATGTCGTAGCCGTATCTGCTCTTCATTATTGAATTGACGCAGGGAGTGAGCCAGCTCACGTGGAAATTCTTGTATGTGGAGTTCATCAGGTCGTACAGGTTGCTGAACCCGCAGTCCGCCACCACGAACTTCACGTCCGGTGCATATTTCAGAACAGAAAGTGAGATGCTGCTTCCCATGGATTCTCCGTGAAGTCCCAGCAGGATGTCCCTTCCGTAGCGCTCATATGTGTCCTCGATGAGCTTCATAAGATCCTCAGATTCGAACTGACCCAGGCTCACGGGAGTTTTTTCGTTCTCACCGTGGCATCTGACGTCGTAGATCACGCAGTTGAAGCCCAGAGCCCTGTAGCAGCTCAGGTATTTCACACTGCCGTACCTGTTAGAGGTGAAACCGTGGGTAAGGATCATGAATTTTTTGCTCTCCTCCTCTGCCCTTATGAAGGTGCAGTGGAGCACGTAGCCGTCCTTGCCTTCAACGGTATAGTTCTCTTTATCATAGGAATCGTACTCTCCCCAGAGGCCGTGTTCCTTTTCCCAGGCCATCTCCTGGTCCAGAGTCATGCCCTTGGGCAGCGCAGTGGACCGCGCAAAATATCCGGCCGCAACATATATCAGCACCGCCAGAACGACGATGATCGCTATAAGCACTATCAAAAATGTGTTCATCTTCTTTCTCTCCATGCTCAGTACAGTTCCGGCCGCCTGTGTTTCAGAAGGGGAAGCTGCTCCCTGATCTGATCCACGTAATCCGTATCTATGTCTCCGTAGATTATGCTTGTCTTCTCATCTCCGTGGGAGACGAAGTCGCCCCAGGGGCTGACGATGCAGGAATGGCCGTAGGAATGGTACGGGCCGTCGCTGTCCCCTGCTCTGGCGTTGGCAGCCAGGTAGATCTGATTGTCCAGCGCCCTTGCCCTCATGGTGAGATCCCAGTGGGCAGGTCCCGTGGTCATGTTGAAGGCCGCAGGAAGCACCACCAGTCCGGCGCCCTCCAGAGCCATCTTCCTGAACCACTCCGGGAATCTGACATCGTAGCATATGGCCACACCGATCCTGCAGAATTCGGTGTCCAGCACCAGCATCTCATCGCCCGGCGTCAAAGTGTCGGACTCCCGGAAGCTGATGCCTCCCTTTATGTCCACGTCGAAGAGATGGACCTTCCTGAAGCGGCCCAACATCTTACCTTCCCTGTCAAATGAGAAGGACGTGTTGTATATCTTTCCTTCCTCTTCTTCGGGTATGGAACCTCCTATGAGATATATCCCCAGGTCCTCAGCCAGCCTCGACATGAATTCCACAGTCGGACCGTCTGCGGGCTCCGCCGCTGTCCTGAAAAACCTGGCCGCGTAAGGGCAGTTCCACATCTCCGGCAGGCTCACCACCTGTGCCCCGCCGTCCGTAGCACGCTTCACGTATTCTGATGCGAGCCTCAGGTTCGCTTTTTTGTCATCCGATCCGTCTATCTGGCATAATCCTATTCTGAACATCTCTGCCACCTTTTCTGTCAGGTACGCCGGGCGCAAAAGATCTTTTGCGCCAAATAATCCCTCAATATATATTATATTTCATGGGAAAGACTGTGGCAAGATTACATTGTGTGGTATAATGTTGTATGAAGGTGAAATGAACCATTGAAGAAAGGAATTGCCATGAAACCGACTTTTGTATGTTATCCCAGATGCTCCACCTGCAAGAAGGCCCAGAAATGGCTGGAGGAGCATGGAATAGACTTTGAGATCCGCCACATCGCCGAGGACAACCCTTCCAAAAAGGAGATAAAGGCGTGGTCAAAGGACAGCGGTCTTCCCCTTAAAAGATTCTTCAACACCAGTGGGCAGCTGTACCGCAGTCTGGAGCTTAAGGATCGCCTGGGCGGAATGTCCGATGATGAGCAGTACGACCTTCTGGCTTCCGACGGCATGCTGGTGAAGCGTCCCATCCTTGTGGGGCCCAACTACGTGCTGGTGGGCTTCAGAGAGGAAGAATGGGCTGAGACACTGCTGTAAACACTATGATCGTAAAGCAAAAAGCCCGGGTCAGGATCGTTCCTGTGCCCGGGTTTTTGCTGTGTTTTGGAGAATCGAGTCCCTACTCCACCGTCACCGATTTTGCAAGGTTTCTTGGCTTGTCGATGTCGCAGCCCCTGTTGAGGGCCACGTAGTACGCGAAAAGCTGCAGCGGTATGATGTTCAGATTTGCCTGAAGCAGATCGTGAGTCGCGGGCACGGAGAGTGTTGCCCTTACGCTGTCTTCAAAGGTCTTCGCGTTCTCTTCAGTGGTGAGCACTACGCTGTCGGCTCCCCTTGACGTAGCCTCCACCATGTTGGAGAAGGTCTTGTCCAGCACGGACCTGCAGGTGGCAATGGCTACCACCAGCACTCCCGGTTCCATCAGCGAGATGGTACCGTGCTTAAGTTCGCCTGCTGCGTAGGACTCAGAATGTATATAGGAGATCTCTTTCAGTTTAAGTGACCCTTCCAGTCCCAGGGCATAGTCTATGTTCCTTCCGATGAAGAACATGCTGTCCAGGTTGAAATACTTGGATGCGGTCTTCTGGATGTTCCCCACATTGTCCAGGATGACCGTCATCTTATCCGGGAGAGCCAGCAGTGAATCTATGTAAGAACTGTAGTCTTCTTCTGATATCCTGCCTAACTGATCCTGGAAATATACGGTCAGCATCGATATCAGGATCAGCTGGGTACTGTATGCCTTAGTAGTGGCCACGGCTATCTCCGGGCCTGCCCAGGTATATATCACATGGTCCGCCTCACGGGCGATGGAACTTCCTATGACGTTGACTATGGCCAGGGTCCTGGCTCCGCGCTTCTTTGCCTCCCTCATGGCGGCCATGGAGTCGAGGGTCTCGCCGGACTGGCTTATGACTATGACCAGGGTATCGGGTCCCACGATGGGATCGCTGTAACGGAACTCGGAGGCCAGACAGGCTTCCACCGGGATCCTCAATGCCTTCTCAAGCATGTACTTGCCGACCACCCCCACGTGATAGGCGGAACCGCATCCGATAATGTATATGGATGAACAATTCCTGATAAGGTCCGCGTCTTCCGTAAGTTCCTCGAAGACTATCCTTCCGTCTTTGAGTCTGGGCGATACGGTATTCCTGACGGCATCGGGCTGCTCCATTATCTCCTTGATCATGAAATGAGAGTAGCCGCCCTTTTCCGCAGCTGAAACATCCCATTCCACGGTGTGGAGTTCCTTCTCCACCTGAAGTCTGCCCGAATCATAGACGGTGACGCTTTCTCTGGTGAGGACCGCCACCTCGTCATCCTCCAGATAACTGACAGTCCTGGTGTGTGAAAGAAGCGCAGTCACGTCGGAAGCGATGAAGTTGCAGCCCTCTCCGTAGCCTATGAGGAGGGGTGCATCTTTTCTCGCGGCTATGATCTGCCCGGGACAGTCAGAGCAAAGTATTCCCAGAGCGTATGAACCCTTTATGCGGTCCAGCATGGAGTACACAGCATCCATAAGGTCACTGTGACCCGTATAATAGTACTCCATCAGCTGAGCCACCACCTCAGTGTCCGTCTCCGACTGGAATCTGTATCCTCTTCTCTCCAGGAACTCCCTGAGTTCTCTGTAATTCTCGATGATCCCGTTGTGGACCACCACTATCCTTCCGCTCATTCCCGCCTGAGGATGGGCGTTGACGTCGTTGGGTTCTCCGTGGGTCGCCCACCTGGTGTGGCCGATGCCGACGGTGCCTGTGATGGGTGTCTCGGAATCGATCTTTTCCCTGAGAGATGCGATACGGCCCTTGCACTTCCTTATTTTGAGCGTGCCCTCGTCCGAAAGCACCGCAACTCCTGCGGAATCGTATCCCCTGTATTCAAGTTTTTCCAGTCCTCCGAGAAGGACCGGTACTGCTTCCTCTTCACCGCAAAATCCTATTATCCCGCACATTTCATTTCTCCTCTGTTTTTTCTGAATGTTTCAGCGCTGCGCCAACGAACCCCAGGAACAGCGGGTGGGGTCTGTTGGGACGGCTCTTGAATTCCGGATGGAACTGGACGCCTATGTGGAAGTCCCTTTCAGGAAGCTCCACTGCTTCCACCAGTCTGCCGTCCGGAGATATGCCCGAGAGCACCATCCCGTTCTCGCGGAAAGCCTCCCGGTAATCGTTGTTGAATTCGTATCTGTGACGGTGCCTTTCGGATATGGTATCCGCACCGTAGAACTTCCTGAGGGCCGTACCCTCCTGTACATCGCAGGGATAAGCCCCCAGCCTCAGGGTCCCTCCCTTGTCTATGTCGTCTCTCTGTCCCAGCATAAAGTCGATTACCTTATGTTAACTCAGCTCGTTGAACTCTCCCGAGTCAGCATCCCCCAGACCAAGAATGTTTCTCGCAAATTCGATCACGGCTATCTGCATCCCAAGGCATATACCGAAATACGGAACATGGTTCTCCCTGGCGTAACGCTCGGCATTGATCATTCCTTCGATGCCCCGGCTTCCGAAACCTCCCGGTACGATGATACCGTCCGCCTCCCTGAGCACTTCCGCTGTGTTTT
>JAEEOX010000148.1 GCA_016284485.1 Bacillota bacterium
TACGGTGGATGAACCCATCGGGAGAGACCCGAAAAACAGGCTCAGGAAAAAGGTGGGCGGAGATGCGGCGAGACAGGCTGTCACCCACTTTGAAGTGCTCGAAAGATTCGGGAAATACACGCTCATTCGTTGCAGGCTGGAGACCGGCAGGACCCATCAGATAAGGGTGCACATGGCGTATATCAAGCATCCTCTGGTGGGCGACCTCCTGTACGGACCTGCCAGGCAGCCGGAGTGGCTGGACGGCCAGATGCTTCATGCCGGGATCCTTGGATTCGTCCATCCTTCCACCGGAGAATATATGGAGTTCAAGGCTCCAATTCCGGAATATTTTAAAGAGAATATGAAGAGACTGGGACTTGAGTCCCATGTGATAGATACGATCTGAATGATCGGCTGAGAGGTATATCGGATGCCCTTTGACGGACTGATGACCAGAGCGGTCACCGCAGAACTTCAAAACAGAATAGTCATGGGTAAGGTGGACAAGATCGCCCAGCCCGAGCAGGACGTGGTGGTCTTTACCATCCATACCAAGACCGGAAACGTCAGACTTCTCATGTCTGCCGCCGCTTCTCACGCCCGGGTCCATCTGATCGAAAACAACCCGGTGAACCCGGTGGAACCATACAGCTTCTGCATGCTTCTCAGGAAGTATCTGACGGCCTCCAGGATAGTGGGGGTGGAACAGCATTCCTCGGAGAGGATCATGGAGCTCAGCTTCGAGTCCATGAACGAGCTGGGGTTCAACGTGTCCCGCAAACTCATAATCGAGATCATGGGCAAGCACTCCAACATTGTCCTTGTGGACCTGGA
This sequence comes from Bacillota bacterium, assembly GCA_016284485.1. Classification (GTDB taxonomy): domain Bacteria; phylum Bacillota; class Clostridia; order Peptostreptococcales; family Anaerovoracaceae; genus RUG754. Next base: position 817 of record JAEEOX010000148.1, read on the forward strand.
GTCGGGCAAGATCATCGATTCAGTGAAGCGTGTGGGCTTTGACGTGAACAGGGCGAGGCAGGTGCTGCCCGGCCTTAAATACGTCTATCCGCCTTTACAGGAAAAGATCCCCTTCGATGAGATCCTGACCGACCAGGATGGTCTCGAGAAACTGGAGTCCGCCCATGACGGGAAGGAAGTGCTGGGTCTTATTTCGGGCATCGCACCGGTATATGCGGACCAGCTTGCCTCTAAGGACAACAGGGCGGAGTTCATGAGAGAGACCATAAAGATGGCTGAGACCGGAAGCGGTGCTCCCATGGCATGGTTCGACGAGCAGGGCAGTCCCAGGGACTACTATTTCACTCCGCTGGACGCTCTGGATACGAGCTTCAGGAGGGTGGAGTACGGGACGCTTTCGGAGTGCCTCGAAGAATATTTCTCAAAAAAGGTGACCGCCAACCAGACCCTTCAGAAGGCCAACGACGCCATGAGGAGGGTGAACGAGCTCCTCTCGAAGAAATACCTTAAGAAAAAACGTCTTTCCGAGGACCTGATAGAGGCGGAGAACTCCGACCGCTACAGGCTCTATGGGGAACTCCTCACCGCCAACCTGGGAAGATTCACCCAGGGCATGTCAAAGGTTGATGTCCTGAACTATTACACGGGGGAGACGGTGACGATCCCGCTGGACGTGAAACTGAGCCCGTCCAAGAACGCCCAGGCCATGTACAAACGCTATCAGAAGGCCAAAACAGCCGTTAAGGAGAAACAGGTCCAGCTCGAGGAAAACGACGCTGAGATCGCATATCTGGAGTCCACAGCGGCATTCCTCCAGCAGGCTTGTACCGTGGAGGAGGTCGAAAACATCAAACGCGAGCTCATGGACACCGGCTACATGAGACCGCCCAGGAAAGCAGCCCTGCGAAAGAAGGCTGCTGAGCCCCGACCCCTGGAATTCGTTCTGGAAAGCGGGCTCAAGGTCCTGGTGGGACGTAACAACAGGGAGAACGACAGACTCACATTCAAGATGTCAGACAAGGGAGACATCTGGCTCCACACCAAGGACATCCCCGGGTCTCACGTTCTGATCAAATGCGGTCCAGCGGGATGCACGGACGAGGACATAAGGGAGGCTGCTGGGATCGCGGCCTACCACTCCAAGGCGCAGTCTTCAGAGAACGTTCCTGTGGACTACGTACCCATCAGATATGTCAAAAAACCCCAGGGCGCCAAGCCCGGCATGGTGATCTTCACCAATAACAGAACGATATACGCCGATCCCAGGGAAGGGAGGTCTTCCAAATGACAGATGATATCAAAAGAGAAATGAAACCGGGCGAGATGCTCTATCCCGTGCCTGTTATCATGGCCACCCTGGGAGAGGGTGAAGAGGCCAATATCATAACCATCGCCTGGACCGGCATCATCAATTCCAAACCGCCCATGACTTACATCTCAGTCAGGAAGGAGCGCCATTCACACCCGATCCTCATGAAGACCGGGGAGTTCGTAATCAACCTCTGCACCGAGGATCTGGTCAAGGCTACGGATTACTGCGGGGTGAAGTCCGGAAGGGATGTGGACAAGTTCAGAGAAATGGGTCTCACCAAAGAACCCGCCGAACTGGTGAAGTGCCCCATGATCAAGGAATCACCCATCAACCTGGAATGTAAGGTGACCAAGGTGATCGAGCTGGGTTCCCACGACATGTTCATGGCAGAGATCGTCAAGGTCCACGCCAGAGAAGACCTCTTCGACGAGCAGGGCAGGCTGGATCCGGTGAAAGCCGGTCTCGTGGCATACATCCACGGAGAGTATTATCCTGTGAAGCGTACGCCCCTCGGCAAGTTCGGATACTCCATCATGAAGCCCAAGACCAGGAAGAGACTGTCGAAGGAAGCCCACATGAAGAGGGTGGAGCAAAACAAACAGAAGAGGAAGAAGTAATGATCTTAAGACAGGTCGATCAGACAGATGAAAGGATTGACAACTTCATCAGGGAAGTTTTCTCGGTCCACAGCGAGGAGCATCAGCTGGTTTCCAGTTTCAAGGAGTATTGCTTCGTGGCTGAAGACGACGACGGAAATATCATCGGCGCCATCACGGGCCACAGCCTCTACAACGAGGTGTATATCAGCGAGCTTGTGGTGGACCCCGGTTACAGAGGCACAGGCCTGGGCAGTAAGCTGATCGGAGCGGTTGAAGAAGCATTCACGGGCAAAGGCTTCGACAAGCTGACGGTGACTACCTACGAGTTCCAGGCCCCGCTCTTCTATCAGAAGCTGGGCTTCAGGGTGGAATACATCCGCGAGGACAAGGAACCGAAACTGAACAAGTACTTTTTAG
>JAEEOX010000005.1 GCA_016284485.1 Bacillota bacterium
CTACGTTGCAGGCGAAGTATTCAAGTATCTCAAGAGAATCGGCGGCATCAAGGTGATGCAGGAAATGAACGAGAAGAAGGCTGCCAAACTCTATGCTGCCATCGACGCATCCGAGATGTTCAAGGGCACAGTAGCAGTTGAAGACCGTTCACTGATGAACGTGACATTCGTGACAGGCGATGCTGACCTGGACAAGAAGTTCATCGCAGAAGCCAGAGAAGAAGGCCTGATCAACCTTGCAGGACACCGTTCAGTAGGCGGCATGCGTGCTTCCATCTACAACGCCATGCCTGAAGAGGGCGTTGACGCTCTCATCGAATTCATGAAGAAGTTCGAAGCTGAGAACAAATAACTCGATCAGATGTTGATTGGTGGGGGTGCCTTCATGGGGCACCTCCGCGTTTTTTACCGGCCGGGCCGGGACCAAAGCATGAAACAGACCAACCAAACGAAACAAAAGAATAAAAAGATCCTCAAGGCGGTACTGGTGGGAGTCCTGGCAGTTGCCATGGTAGTTCTTTACTGCGTAGGCAGCTTCGCTTTCGTTTACGGCGAGGAAAAGAACGGCATCGACCTGGGAGCTCAGGGTGCGGCCATCTACGTGGCTGACTCCAACACTTACTTCTGGGAGTATCAGGCTGATCAGCGGTTCGATCCTGCATCCATAACCAAGCTCCTGACCTGTCTCATAGTGGCGGAGACCCTGGACATGGATCAGGTTGTGACGGTTACTTCGGCCTGCCTTGACCTGCCTGACACCTGGAACTTCCTGGTGGAAGGGGAAGAGGTGACGGTGAAGGATCTAATGTATCTGGCTCTTCTGGAATCGCACAATGAGGCCTCCAAGATGCTGGCCATAGCGGTATCCGGAACAGAGGACGCGTTCACCGTTCTTATGAACCAGAAGGCTAATGAGATAGGATGCATCAATTCAGAGTTCCACAACTCTCACGGACTTACTGTGCCCGCAGGGAACTTTTCCACTCCGAAGGATGTATGCCGCATAACCGCTGCCGCACTGGCTAATCCCATCGTGAGAGAGGTCTGTGAGACCCCTACTTATCAGTATCCCGTCACAAATAAGCATCCTGAGGGCGCCACGCTCCATACCACCAATCTTTTCCTGGAGGGCGGTAAGTACACCGGCTCTCAGGGAGAGGTGAGTGTGTCAGCCATTGACGAGGTCTACGGCGGCAAGACAGGCACCACGGTACAGAGGGTGACCACCATGTCTGTGGGCTGCGTGGTGAACGGAGTCAACGTCATGGTATGCATCATGGGAGACACCGTGGACCTGAGGTATACGGACATCGCCAAGCTGGTGGCCTACGCCAGAGCCAACATCCAGCCCTATGATGTTTTTGCAAAGGGTACGGAATTTGAAGGAAAGGCCAGAGTAAAAGAGGGCGCCGTCAAGTATGTGGACGCTGTGGCAGGGGAGGACTGTGTCATCAACCTGCCTGAGGGAGCATCCCCGGCTCTGGTACTGGTGGAACCGGTATATGACGAGGTAATGGCTCCCGTAATGGAAGGCGATGTGGTGGGACACGTGGCGGTCTATCTTGCAGACGAGCAGGTGGATTCTGTCCCGCTGGTCGCAGTAAAGTCGGTGGAGAAGGGCTGGATCTTTTCGAAGATAGGCCTCTCCAACGCAGAAGCCGCTGGCATCATAGCCGGGCTTACGGTAGTGCTGATCCTTCTGATCTGGCTGCTGAGCGTAAGGGCGAAGAACAAGCGCATCGCCCGCCAGAAGAGAGAAGCCAGGATCAGAGAGCTGGCTCTCAGGCAAATGGAGCAGGAAGAGAGCCAGAAAGAGCGCGGCTGGAATTATTGAGCCGCTCCGAAGAATCATGTTCGATATCAAGGAAAATCTAAAAAAACTCCCGGAGACCCCGGGAGTTTATATGCATAAAGACAGGCTCGGGAACGTGATCTACGTGGGAAAGGCCGTGAACCTGAAGAGGAGGGTCTCCAGCTATTTCATTGATTCTGCCTCTCACTCGCAGAAGGTCAGGTCCATGGTGAAGCAGATCACGGAGTTTGAGTACATCAACTGCAGGACCGAGATGGAGGCTCTGATACTTGAGTGCAACCTGATCAAAAAGTATCAGCCCAAATACAACGTACTGCTCCGCGACGACAAGACCTATCCATACCTCAAGGTGACCCTTGAGGATGAATACCCCAGGCTGGTCAAGACCCGCAGGATCGAGAGAGACGGGGCCAGGTATTTCGGGCCTTACTCCGACGTGGGAGCGGTGAACCGGACAGAGGAACTTCTGAACAAGATGTTCATGCTGAAGAGGTGTTCCGCCGACCACTTCCCGGAGGGGTTCACACCATGCCTGAACTATCATATCAGGGAGTGCAGGGGACTCTGCACCGGTCTGATCACCAGGGAAGAGTACCTGAGGGACATAGATCAGGTAACAGACATTCTCTCCGGTAAGGACAAGTCTCTGGAGAAGGAACTGAAGGCGGACATGCAGAAGGCTTCCGATGAGCTCAGATTCGAGGATGCCGCGGTGTACAGGGACAGACTTGAGTCTCTCAAAGCGCTCAGGGAGCTGCAGAGAGTCACCGTCATAAACGGCCGGGACCTGGACATGGTCTTCCCGGTGGGAAGCGGAGATACTTCCTCTGTTGCGCTGTTCACGGTCCGGGACGGCAAGCTGTCGGGCAGGGAGACTTTCCCCATGTCCAACGTGGCCAAGTCCGTCAGGGCTCAGGAGGACAAAAGAGACGAATACGACGTGGTGGCCTGCGAGTTCATCAAGCAGTATTACTCGCAGCTCGCGGATCCCCCAAAGGAGATCCTGGTGCCCAAGCCCATCTCCGAGCAGGACATGATCTCGGAGATGCTCCACACGAAGATATATACTCCCCAGAAGGGAGACAAGTACCAGCTGCTGCTTCTGGCCAAGAAGGACGCAGTTGAGATGTCCAAGAACCTCTCCGAACGCGTCATGTCCAGAAGAGAGAGGGAAGAGGAGCTCAGAGGGGTGCTCTCCAGGATCCTCGGTCAGGATAAGAAAGTGTACAGGATAGAGTCCTATGACATCTCCAACACCAACGGAGTGGATACCGTGGGAGGCATGGTGGTCTATGACAACCTGGAACCGGTCAGGAGAGACTACAGGCGGTTCAAAATAAGAAACGCCGATCCTCACGACGACTACGGCAGCCTCCGCGAGGTGCTGAGGAGGCGTTTCACCCGTGCGCTGGAAGGAGACAAGAGTTTCAGCCACATGCCGGACCTGATACTGATGGACGGCGGACTGGGACAGGTGACCTCTGCCTGCTCGGTGCTGGAGGACATGGGCCTTGACATACCCGTACTGGGCATGGCAAAGGATGACAGCCACAGGACCAGAGCCTTGGTGAACTCCGCAGGGGAGGAACTGGAACTTAAGAACTATCCCATGCTCTTCAAGTACTGCGGCACCATCCAGGAGGAGGTCCACAGATATGCCATCGAATATCACAGAGATCTGAGGAGAAGGAACTCCATCGGGTCGGTCCTGGATGACATTCCGGGCATAGGTCCCAGGAAGAGGAATGCCCTTCTGGAGCACTTCGGATCCGTCAGCGAGATAAAGGAAGCCTCCCCGGAGAAACTCATGGAATGCCCCGGGATCACGGAGAAAAATGCCGAGAGTATAATGAATTTTTTCTCGAAAGAGCGCTGACCTTTACAAAATAAAGGTTTCGTGATATATTCAGTTTAAGATTTTTGCTAGCAAGGAGTATACACATGGCAGACAATAAGAGAAACTACGCAGAGGAAGAGGCCGATATCATCACTCTTGAATTCGATGACGACAAGGAAGTCGAGTGCGAGATCATGGGCGTTTTCGACTGCGATGGCAAGGAGTACGTCGCTCTCATCCCCCACGATGATACCGATGACGTTTATCTGTACGGATATAAAGAAGTCGGCGACGATGAGTTCGAGCTCATCGACATCGAAGATGATGCAGAGTTCGAGAAGGTCGTCAGAGAATTCGATGCCATCATGGCAGAGAACGAGGAGTAAGATCCGCCGGCGGTCCAGAGAGATCACAGTATGCGCCTTAACCGGCGCATATTTATTGTGTATAAAAGATCATCTTCACTGGTTAACGCGGGCCGGTTGTGGTATAATACTTGGGATGTTTTGAGGGCAGGTGCCCTAATGAATAACAAGAGGTGATAAAAAATGGCAAAAGTTGATATCTTCAGCGGTTTTTTGGGAGCCGGCAAGACAACACTCATCAAAAAACTCATCAAGGAAGCCTATCAGGGAGAGAACGTGGTCCTCATCGAGAACGAATTCGGTGAGATCGGGGTAGACGGCGGATTCCTGAAGGATTCCGGAGTGATCATAAATGAAATGAACGCAGGCTGCATCTGCTGCAGTCTGGTGGGAGACTTCAGCGAGGCACTGACCAAGGTGGTGGAGCAGTTCCATCCCGACAGGATCCTCATCGAACCTTCCGGCGTGGGCAAGCTCAGCGACATCGTGGACGCAGTTGAAGGACTGAACATCCCCGAGCTTGAGCTCAACACCTTCACCACAGTGGTGGACGCCAAGAAGGCAAAGGTCTACATGAAGAACTTCGGCGAGTTCTACAACAATCAGGTGGAGCATGCTTCCGCAATCATCCTGAGCCACACTCAGGGAATGGCGGATGACAAGCTCAAGGCTGTGGTGGAGCTTCTCAGATCTCACAATGACCATGCGGTCATCGTAACCACTGACTGGGATCTCCTGGACGGAGCCAAGATGCTGGAAGCCATGGAGAACAAGGACACTCTAAAGATGGCAGTTGATCTCCTGGCCCAGGAAGAGCGCGACCATCACGATCACGAGCATCACCACCACCATCATGACGACGATGACGAGGATGAGCATGAGCATCATCACCACCATCATGACGACGATGATGACGACGATGACGATGAACACGAGCACGATCACCATCATCACCATCATGACCATGACGATGACGAGGAGTGCGATGATCCGGAGTGCAGCTGCCACCATCATCACGACGATGATGACGATGATGAGCACGAGCACGGACATCACCATCACCACCACCATCACGGACCGGGACACCACCACGCAGATGAGGTCTTCGATTCCCTGGGATACGAGACGACCACCAAGTACACTGAGGAGGGCATCAAGGATTGCCTGAACCAGCTGGGTTCCTTCGGCGAATACGGTCAGGTGCTGAGATGCAAGGGTATCGTTGAGGGCGAAGACGGACAGTGGATCCACTTCGATTACATCCCCGGAGACGTGGACGTAAGGACAGGTTCAGCAGAAGTTACAGGAAGGATCGTGGTCATAGGCACCGGCCTTGAAGAGGATTCACTCAAGGAACTCTTCAGATTGTGAAGTTTCAGACCAAAAGGAGATAGTTAATTATGAACAACAAGGAAATACCGGTATATCTCTTTACCGGATTCCTGGATTCAGGTAAGACAACTTTCATACAGGAGACTCTGGAAGACCCCAAGTTCAACGACGGCCAGAAGACTCTGCTTCTGGTGATGGAGGAGGGGGAGACCGAGTATGAACCGGTAAGATTCGCGTCCTCCAGCGTGAAGACTGTGGTCGTTGACGATCCGGACACAATGACCGAGGAATGGTTCAAGACCACTGTGAGTCTTTGCGGAGCAGTGAGAGTTGTGGTCGAATACAACGGAATGTGGATGCTGGATCAGTTCTACAACAACATGCCTGAGAACTGGGTGGTCTATCAGGAGATGACCTTCGCCGACGGCAGGAACTTCGTCCAGTACAACCAGAACATGAGACAGCTGGTATACGATAAGCTCAGGTCCACGGAGACCATCGTCTTCAAGCACATGAAGAAGGAAGATGACAAGATGCCTCTCCACAAGATCGTCCGTCAGGCCAACAGGCGCTGCGACATAATATACGAGTACGGCCCCAACGATATCGAACTGGATTCCATCGAGGATCCGCTGCCCTTCGACATCAACGCTCCCGTCATCGACATCGAGGACAAGGACTATGCGCTCTGGTATTCCGACATGAACGAGAACGAGCCCAATTATTACGGCAAAACAGTCAGGTTCAGGGGCAGGACTCTGCTGGGCGGCGGCCTCAAGAAGGACGAATTCGTCATCGGCCGTCACATCATGACCTGCTGCGTCCAGGACATCCAGTTCGGCGGACTCGTAGGTAAATACAACGACGTTAAGAGCCTTGAGCACGGCGGATGGGTGATCATGACCGCCAAGATCGTCAAGGAGTATAACCAGATGTATGAATCAGAAGGACCCGTGTTCCACGTGAAGGAGATCGTCAAGTGCGAACCTCCCGAGGAAGAAGTGGCCACATTCTATTGATACAGCACAAAAACATTGACTGCCCCCGGAGGGGCAGTTATCTTTTTGCTATGAAGAAAATGAAACTCAGGACAAAGATCATAATATGGGTGCTGGCTGTTTTGCTCATCCTGTATAACGCGGGCGTAAACGTTCTGATCAGCGCTGCGCTGAAGCCGGACTTCATGAGGAAACTGGATGCGTTCCAGAGGGTGACGGACAAGAGTTACTCGGAGATGGTGCAGACAGACGAGATCACGGAGAACACCGGTAAGGCAAGGGAAGAGGCTAAGGCCTTTGTGGAAAAGGCCGACGGGTCCAAAGTCAGGATACTCTCCTACGACGGATATCAGCTGATAGCTTCGGTCTTCAGGCAGCCTGAACCAGAGGGGAGACCCTGGGTGATCCTGCTTCACGGGTACACGGGATGGAAGGAAGAGATGTACCACTACGCCGCAAGGTACTATGACGAAGGTTTCAACATCCTCTGCCCGGACCTCAGGTGTCAGGGCCAGTCCGAAGGTGATTTCATCGGCATGGGCTGGACGGACAGGGAAGACGTGGTGCTCTGGATGAATGAGATACTGGCATCCTATCCGGATGCGAAGATCGTGATCCACGGTGAATCCATGGGAGCTTCCTGTGCTCTGATGATGATGGGGCTGATTCTGCCTGAAAACGTGGTCTGCATCATATCTGACTGCGCCATGGAGGATGCCATGAGCATGTTCAGGAAGCAGCTCAGGGACTGGTTCGGGATCCCGGACATCGGTCTCATCGGCTCTGCCAGGATTTGGCTTCTGATCAGAGGCGGTTACGACCTGAAGGACGCATCCGCCCTGAACGAGGTGACTAAAGGCTCGGTGCCGGTGCTTTTCATCCACGGTGATGAGGACAGGCTGGTCCCCGCAGGTGACGCAAAAGATCTCTATGAGGACTGTGCATCCCCGGAAAAGGAGATAATGATAGTTCAGGGCGCCGGTCACGCACAGTCATGCTACAGGGATCCGGACGCCTACTATGCTGAAGTGTTCGGCTTCATAGAGGAGTGCATGTGAGGTGAGCATATCTCATAACAGAATTGACATAGAATTATCACTGAGGTATAATTAATAAAAATACAATGGTATATTATAAAGATACAATTTATAGTTGATACGCACTTTATTTAGGGTGGTTTTTTAGGGATAAGTGTGGTGATTGCAGGGCTGACCTCAGACAATTGATTGTCGTGATCTTTTAAGATGATGTCAGCCCTTTTCTGCTTAATAAGGAGCTTTTATGAAGATACTGGTATTGATAAAAGAAGTACCCGATATGGCGACCGTAAAGTTCGACAGTGAGAAGGGGGTCGTCAACCGTGCCGGAGCGGATGCGGAGATCAATCCCTTCGATGAAAACGCTCTCAAGGCGGCTGTGGACCTTAAGCGCGCTTATGATGACGTGGAGATAACGGCAGTGACCATGGGACCTCCCAGATCTGAGAGATCCCTAAGGATGGCTTTCGCCAAAGGCGCAGACAAGATGGTCCTTCTGACTGACAGGGAGTTCGGAGGCTCGGACACCTATGCTACAGCAAGGATACTTTCGGCTGCCATCAGACACATCAGGGACTACGATCTGATCATCTGCGGGGAGAAGTCCGTGGACGGAGACACCGCTCAGGTTGGAGCTGAGGTGGCAGAGTTCCTTGGAATCCCTCACAGCTACTATGTGGACTCCATAAAACTTGAAGACGGCAAGGTAAGGGTCTCGGTCGAAAACATCAGTGGCAGGAGGCAGGAGAGAGTCATGACCTGTCCGTGTCTCGTAAGTGTCACCAAAAACGTTTCAAGACCTGAACTTCCCACGGTCAGGAGGAAGCTGCTCTCCCTGGAACAGGATGTGGAGATACTCAACATCGGTGATCTTGAAGAGCTCACACCTGATAACACGGGATTCGCCGGGTCACCCACCAAGGTCAGCAAGGTGG
>JAEEOX010000149.1 GCA_016284485.1 Bacillota bacterium
CAGGACTTATGAAGACATCGCTCGTGACATCAGAGTCGACGTCATCAAGGAAGTTTACGGTGCGAATTCCGGACATCCGGGCGGATCACTTTCTTCGGCGGACATAGTTACCGCCCTCTACTTCAAGGTGATGAACGTGGATCCGGCAGATCCCAATAAGCCGGACAGGGACAAGCTGATCTTTTCCAAGGGTCACGCAGCTCCGGTGCAGTATGCTGCTCTGGCGGAGAGAGGATTCTTCCCCAAGGAAGAACTGGCGACCCTGAGGAAGCTGGGAACAAAGCTTCAGGGACACCCCAAGATGGGAGCGCTTCCGGGCATCGAGATGTCCACGGGAAGCCTTGGACAGGGATTCAGCGCCGCTGTAGGCATGGCTCTGGCCAACAAGATGGACGGTAACCCGGGAAGGATATATGCCATCCTCGGAGACGGAGAACTCCAGGAAGGAATCATCTGGGAAGCCGCAATGGCAGCCGGACACTACGGACTTGACGGACTTTGCGCCATCGTGGACTGGAACGGTCTCCAGATCGACGGAAAGAACGACGACGTCATGAAAGTCAGACCCATAGATGAGAAGTTCAGGTCCTTCGGATTCAACGTCATCATGTGCGACGGACACGATTTTGAGAGTCTTTTCAAGGCCTTTGACGAGGCAAAGGAAGCCAAGGGCAAGCCGTCAGTCATAATCGCCTCCACCCACAAGGGGCAGGGCGTATCATTCATGGCTGACAATCCGGGCTGGCACGGCAAGGCGCCTGACGAAGAGCAGGCAAGGAAGGCTGTTAGTGAACTTGGAGGTGAATGGTGATGGGAGATAAGAAAGCGACTAGAGAAGCCTATGCTGAAGCTTTAGTGGAACTGGGCATGGAACGTCCCGACCTTGTGGTCCTGGACGCAGACCTGGCCAACTCCACCATGACCGGCAAATTCAGAGACGCCTATCCTGACAGATTTTTCGACATGGGTATAGCGGAGCAGAACATGTACGGCGTGGCAGCCGGACTGGCAGCCTCGGGCAAGGTGGTCTGCGCATCATCCTTCGCCATGTTCGCCACCGGCAGAGCCTTCGAGATCATAAGGAACTCCATAGGATATACACATCTGAACGTTAAAGTCTGCGCCACTCACGCAGGTATCACCGTTGGAGAGGACGGAGCTACACACCAGACCTTCGAGGACATGGCCATCATGAGGACCATCCCCGGCATGAGAGTGCTGAATCCATCGGATGCGCCATCTGCCAAGGCGCTGGTGAAGCTGGCGGTGAACACCGACGGGCCTTTCTACGTGAGACTGGGAAGAGCCAAGGTGCCTCAACTCTACACCGACGAAGCTGCTGCAACTCTTAAGGTCGGAAAGGGCAACGTGCTCAGAGACGGAACTGACTGCACGGTGATCGCAACGGGAATAATGGTGGCGGAGGCTCTGGCGGCAGCTGAAGAACTGGCCGCTGAAGGCATCTCCGTCAGAGTGATAGACATGTACTGCATCAAGCCTCTGGATGAAGAACTGATCCTGAAGGCCGCGAAAGAGACAGGCAGGATCCTGACCGCCGAGGAACACTCGGTGATCGGCGGCCTGGGCTCGGCAGTGGCGGAATACACTTCCGTGAACTGCCCGGTGAAGATGTACATGGTGGGACAGCACGACACCTTCGGCGAGTCGGGCAAACCCGAAGAATTAAAAGCAAAATACGGCATGACAGCTTCCGACATATACAAGGGAGTGCACGTGCTGATGAGGGGATAGGGGTATCCCCGGAGAGGATCTGAGAATATGAATTATCAGGAGGGTTTTTTAGTGGACCGGATCACTGTCCGCGTCGGCGTCACCGGCACCGGCAGCGGATCCCGGACCGCTCTGGTCACCCACGCTCTGGATTATTATCTGAACAAAAGATCCAGGGTGAGGGTATTTCGGAAAGAGAGCGACAGATATATGGTGACGGAGGAGCCTGAGGACCGTGAGGACCAGGATGTGATGGTAGCGGTCATAGACCCGCTGCCGTCGTCCCTTGAAAAGGGGGCGGACAGGATCCTGGAGCTCAGGTCATGCAGGACTCCGGTAATCTGGCTGCTGGACCGCGGGAACCCCGCAGTCAACATGGCCGCACTCCGCAGATACCTGGGTTTCCACCCGGACCACGTGCAGGAGGACGTGCCCTACGAGACCATCTGCAGGGCGGAATACAGCATGTACGAGATCTGCGATCTGGCGGATCTCGGGGGCATCAGGGAGACGGCGGAACAGATAGAGAAAGAGTACGGGTCACAAGATTTTCGAAGGAAATAAATTAGATGTTCCATTCTGCAACTATATGTTGTATAATATTGATGTAGTATGGAGTAGTGTGACCACAGGAGGTTAAACTTGATCACTTTTGACCATGTGACCAAAATGTACAGTTCGAACGTAGGTTTGGACGATGTATCGGTAAAAATAGATAAGGGTGAATTCGTATTCCTGGTCGGCCCGTCCGGCGCAGGAAAGTCCACGTTCATCAAGCTCATGTTAAAGGACATCGACGTGGACTCGGGAGAGATATACGTGGGAGATTACCACGTAAACAAGCTTTCCAACAGGCTCATTCCTCAGTACAGGAGGAAGGTCGGCACAGTCTTCCAGGACTTCAAGCTCCTGCCCAAAAAGACTGCCTACGAGAACATCGCCTTCGCCATGGAGGTGCTTCACAAGCCTGCTAAGCAGATAAGGAAGCAGGTGCCACAGATCCTCAGTCTGGTGGGCATAGCTGACAAGGCTGACAAGTATCCCAGCGAACTGGCGGGAGGCGAGCAGCAGAGAGTGGCCATAGCCAGAGCTATCGTGAACAATCCTCACGTGCTCATCGCTGATGAGCCCACGGGAAACCTGGACCCGGCCACCGCATGGGGGATCATGGATCTTTTGAACCAGATCAACCTGAGGGGCACCACCGTGCTGATGGTGACCCACGCCAAGGACATAGTAAACAATATGGACAAGAGGATCATCGCCATCGACAAGGGCAGAGTGATCCACGATTCCAAGGAAGCATATGAAGGCCCCATGGAAGAAGAGGACCTGGTGAAAGGGGGCGGTTACGAATGATGGGAAGCTTGTTCTACAACATTAAGCAGGCATTCGTCCAGCTGTTCAGAAACCGCGGAATGAGCGCCGCCTCGATTTTTTCCATCCTGGCGATGCTGCTGATCCTGGGGCTGGTGTTCATCATCATAGTGAACATCAACCTCTTCGGCGAGATCGCCAAGCAGGACTACGACCAGGTGGAAGTCTTCATTGAGGAGGGGTCCAGCATGTCGGATATCAACGACGTGATGGACAAGATCAGGCGCAGAGACGGCGTAGTTGACGTCCGCTACAGGACCGAGGACGAAGCTCTGGAGATAATGAAGGACCGCTGGGGAGAGAACGGCTACATGCTGGATTCCCTGGAGGAGAATCCCTTCCCGGCATCCATAGTGATTACGGTGGACTCACTGGATAATGCTGCTGAGATCGCCGGATACGCGGGGACGTTCCCCATCATCGAGGACGTCAAGTATTACCAGGAGACGGTAGAAAAACTCACCAAGATCACTGACTTCCTTCAGACTGCGTGTCTGATAGTCATGGCATTCCTGGTGATAATCTCGGTCATCGTCGTGTCCAACACCATCAAACTGACGGTAATGGCCAGGGCGGACGAGATCCACATAATGCGTTACGTAGGAGCCAACAACTGGTTCATAAGAGGGCCTTTCCTGGTGGAAGGCATACTGATAGGGCTGATTGCGTCCATCCTGGCTTCGCTGGCTGTCACCTTCGTCTACAAGGAGATAGTCGACATCATAGGAGACCAGGTTTTCGCCATCGTTTCCAGCCCGCTCATCTCAGTGAGGTATATGGCCACCAACCTGTCAATCATATTCCTCGCATTGGGATGCTCCATCGGAGCATGGGGAAGCATCGTCTCCATGAGAAGATTTCTTAAGGCATGATTTTGGGGGATGAGAAAGGGGATTTGATCATGAAAAAGAGGAGAATCAAGAGATCGATAGTCCTGATACTGGCATTCGTGATGGTGTTCACCTTTGCGGTAATGCCCAGGGGAACAGAGTCTGCCTATGCCGACACCTATGATGACCAGATCAATCAGAAGGAAGGCGAACTGGGCGACGTGAAGGACCAGCAGGAACAGCTGGAAGGTGAACTGGCTCAGGTAAAGAAGGATATCCAGGCAGCTCAGGCGAGGGTTGACAACATTAACGCTTCCATTTCCGCCACTGCCAAGGAGATCGAGGATACCCAGAACGCCATAGTCCAGAAAGAGGCTGACATAGCATCCCAGAAGGAGAACCTGGACGCCAGACTTGTAGTCATGTACAAGAACGGCTCCGTAGGTTTCCTTGATGTGCTCATGGG
>JAEEOX010000150.1 GCA_016284485.1 Bacillota bacterium
ACGGACTTCGGACCGCTGATCGCCAATCCCAAGAGTTTCCTTTTGGGTGCGGCAGCTCAGTTCGGAGTCTTCGGAGCCTACCTCATGGCCATGCTCCTTGGATTCAGTTCCGAGTCAGCCGCGGCCATCGGCATCATCGGAGGAGCGGACGGCCCCACATCCATATATCTTGCCATGAAGCTGGGACAGGCTGAGATCATGGGACCCATCGCCGTAGCTGCGTATTCATACATGGCTCTGGTACCCATAATACAGCCGCCCATCATGAAGCTGCTTACCACTAAAGAAGAACGTTCCATCAAGATGGATCAGCTGAGACCCGTATCCAAGAAGGAGAGGATCCTGTTCCCCATCGTGGTGACCATCGTGGTATGCAGCATACTGCCGTCAACGGCGCCCCTCATCGGAATGCTGATGCTGGGCAACCTGTTCAGGGAGTCCGGCGTGGTGAGGCAGCTGCAGGAGACAGCGTCCAACGCACTTATGTACATCGTCGTGATCTTCCTGGGAACATCAGTGGGAGCCACGGCTTCCGCAGAGGCTTTCCTTAAGCTAACGACCATAAAGATCATCGGTCTGGGACTGGTGGCCTTCGCTATCGGTACCGCTGCGGGAGTCATATTCGGCAAGATCATGTGCCACGCCACCCACGGCAAGATCAATCCGCTCATCGGTGCTGCGGGAGTCAGCGCTGTGCCCATGGCTGCCCGTGTGGCCCAGAAGGTGGGTGCGGAGGAGGATCCCACAAACTTCCTTCTCATGCACGCCATGGGACCCAACGTGGCAGGAGTTATCGGTACAGCAGTTGCCGCCGGATTGTTCATGGCGATATTCGGCGTATAGATAAAGGAGACATTTCATGGCTGACAAAAAATTTAAGGTTATGGAAACAGTGCTGAGAGACGCTCATCAGTCTCTGGCAGCAACCAGAATGAGAACAGAGGAGATGCTCCCCATCCTGGACAAAATAGATGACGTAGGCTACTACTCAGTGGAATGCTGGGGAGGAGCCACCTTTGACGCGTGCCTCAGGTTCCTGGACGAGGATCCCTGGGACAGGCTGAGGAAACTGAGAAACGGCATGCCCAAGACCAAGCTTCAGATGCTCTTAAGAGGTCAGAACCTTCTGGGCTACAGACATTACGCCGATGACGTGGTGGAGTACTTCGTGCAGAGATCCATCGCAAACGGCATAGACATCATCAGGATCTTCGACGCGCTCAACGACCTGAGGAACCTGGAGACTTCAGTGAAGGCCGCCAAGAAAGAGGGAGGAGAGGTTCAGATAGCCTTCTCGTACACCCTGGGAAACGGATACACCATGGAATACTGGGAGAAGCTTGCCAAGGACATGGAGTCCATGGGAGCGGATTCCATCTGCCTGAAGGACATGTCCGGCATCCTGACCCCACAGGCTTCCGCAGAGATCATACCGGTCCTCAAGAAAGCCGTTAAGATCCCTGTACAGCTTCACAGCCACTGCACATCCGGCGTGGCTCTCATGTCCTACATGAAGGCCATCGAGGCGGGCTGCGACATAGTGGATACGGCCATCTCGCCCTGGTCCATGGGAACCTCTCAGCCTGCAACCGAAGTCATCTGCAAAGCCTTCGAAGGAACGGAATACGATCCGGGCCTGGATCAGAACCTTCTGGCGGAGATCGCGGATTACTTCAGACCCCTTCAGGAGAAATATATCAAAGAGGGAAGGATAGACCCCAAGGTACTGGGAGTGAACATCAAAACACTTCTCTACCAGGTGCCCGGCGGAATGCTTTCCAACCTGGTGTCCCAGCTCAAGGACCAGAACGCCTCCGATAAATTCTACGAAGTGCTTCAGGAAGTGCCCAACGTCAGAAACGACCTGGGGCAGCCGCCGCTGGTAACACCTTCATCCCAGATCGTAGGCACCCAGGCGGTGCTCAACGTGCTCATGGGAGAGAGGTACAAGATCATCTCCAAGGAGACCAAGGCCATCCTAAAGGGTGAATACGGCAAGACCATCATGCCCTTCAACGAAGAGGTGCAGAAGAAGGCTCTCGGAGATGAGAAACCCATCACCTGCAGGCCGGCGGATCTAATTCAGCCGGAGCTGGAAGAACTCAGGGAGAAGGTGAAAGCTTACTCCATCCAGGACGAGGATGTTTTGAGCTATGCACTGTTCCCGGAGGTGGCAACGGAGTTTTTCAGGAAGAGAGACGCCAGACTCCACGGACTGGATCCGGAACTTCTTGACAAGGAAAATAAAGCATATCCGGTGTAGATAAAGACCGGACCTTGTGATATAATAAATCTTTGGACAGAGCATTTTTGCGTTCAAAAAAGGAAGTACAGACATGGAAGAAAAGAATTACTACATAGACGATACGGTCCAGGTAGGTGAGGGAACCTTCATCGGACCGGGCTGCGTCATCAAGGGCAATACGGTGATCGGCAAGAACTGCGTTCTGGATCAGAACTGCAGGATCGAGGACAGCAGCA
>JAEEOX010000151.1 GCA_016284485.1 Bacillota bacterium
CGTTGGGTGTGAGGTCCTCAAGCGGAAGGAAGGTCATTCTTTCGAAGAAGGAGGCTACGGGAGGATTTTTTGCGATCCTGTCCACTGATGAGTTGAAAAGTTCTGCGGATCCCGGGACGAAGAACGATAATCTGAATCTCTTGTCAGCTACGTCCTTTTCCTTGGTGGGACCGTTGTCGTCATAGTGGTCGCCGTAGTCGTATTCAAGGATGCCGTGGACAGACATCAGATCCACCAGTTCCTTGAATCTCTCCATGGTGAACTGCTTGCTGTTCTTGCTGTACATCTCTTCCAGCGTGTACCACTTACGCAGTTTGAGAGTCAGCAAAATATCCACTTCCTCCTCTGTCAGGATCTCCCTGAGCCCCCAGTATTCCGGGTCTGTGGATTTCACTCCGGGGATCTTTGTCTTCACGTTATCCGTGATCTTGCGGGCGAGCTTCGCATATTTTTTGTTCAGCTCCTCACCCTCATGTTTTGAGATCGTTTCAGGATTGTTTCTGTAAATTTCAGGCATCTTCTTCCCTCCCGTCAGGATCGTCGATACTTTCGGCTTCTATCTCCTTGATGATGCACTCATTGCCTTTGATGAGCCACGTCTCTTTGGAACCGCAGTGGGGACATATCCTGCCATGTTTTACCGTTTCATAATTCTTACCGCATCCGTCGCAGTGGGTCACAGCCTCGATGGGCTCGATGATGAGCTTCGAGCCGTTGAGCACCGGATGCTTTTTAGTAAAGTAGTCCCATGCATCCTGGAAAAGATCGGTAACTATTCCCGATACCTCTCCGATCTGGAGGGTCACCGAGCCTATCTTCTTAAGCCGGTTTTCCTCCGCCACCTTGTCCAGGGTCTTGGAAAGGTGGATGATTATTCCCATCTCATGCATTAGTCTTTACTCCTGCCAGGCTTTTATCTCATTGAGGAGCCATTCCTCCCAGGCATCCATCCCCTCGCCTGTCTTTGCAGATACCGGGAATACTTTGATGTCGGGATTCAGCTTCCTGGCTCTCGATACGCACTTATCGATATCGAAATCGAAGACCTGCATGGTATCGATCTTGGTGATGAGAAGCACGTGGCTCTTGGTGAACATCAGCGGATACTTCAGGGGCTTGTCGTCCCCCTCGGGAACGCTGAGGATCATTACATTCTTGCCGGATCCAGTGTCAAACTCCGCGGGACAGATCAGATTTCCCACGTTTTCCAGGAAGATCAGGTCGTGATCCTCAAATCCCAGTTCCGTGAGAGCGGTCTCCGTCATTCCCGCATCCATGTGACACATTCCGTCGGTGTGAGCCTGGACCGCAGTTATACCCAGTTCCGCCAGCCTCACGGCATCCACGTCTGAATCCACGTCGGCCTCGATGACTCCGATCTTAAGGCCGTCCTTGACGTCCTTGATGGTCCTCTCCAGGAGGGTGGTCTTGCCTGCACCGGGAGATGACATCAGGTTTATAAGGAGGGTCTTGGATTTTTTGAGCCTGTCCCTCAGGACTTCCGCGTCCCTGTCATTGGAAGCGGTTATGGTCTCCTTAAGTTCGATGATCTTCATTTTAGAAAAACCTTTCGATCAGATCTTTGGAAGCTGCGCAGGTATCCTCCATGTCGCCGAAGCTCATGATCTCACCGGCATACCATGTGTTCTGCTTGCCCTGAATGGCTTCCAGTTTGTCATACCAGCCGTCAGCATAGTCCTTGGGGCTGACATGCGGACAATAGTAGGTCTCCTGCTCGAAGAGTCTGTCCTTGACCGGGAATCCGCAGAGCTTCATGTCTTCCATCATGTGAGCGATGGTCTCATCATATGGAACGTCCTCGCTTCCCATATGGTTACGAAGAGCATATACGGCGCTGGGGCAGTTGGCCTTCAGGTCTTCCCAGCGGTGATAATATACCATGGCGTGTCCCAGTCTCTCCACTGTCATGTTGTCGAAGATGTATCCTGAGATCGTGGGTCCCTTGTTCTCGTCGAAGGTGGCGATGAAGTCCACATATTCCTCGTGGATGATCTTTTCGAAGAGTTCCTTCTCTTCGTCACGGGCGTCAGCATACTTGGCGAAGTGGTCCAGAGGTGTTGTGATGATCAGCTGGTCGAACTCCTCAGTGGTCTCAGCTCCGTCACGTCTGATGGTCACCTGTATCTTGCCCTCTTCACCTTCCTTGGGACGTACGATCTTTACGACTTCCGTGTTGAGGACTGCGGGATTCACAAGCTTCTTGTTGGCTGCTTCATATATGGACTGAGTT
>JAEEOX010000152.1 GCA_016284485.1 Bacillota bacterium
ATAGACCGCCCTGCCTGATGGCTGCTGCTCTATCAATTCTATGGTAAATTTTTCCTGTTTGCTTTATATCATCTAACTCTCCTCCGGTCCCGCCTCACAGCAGTTCGCTTTCCTCAGGCGTGAAGAACTCAGTATAGCCGCATTCCCTGCACCTCTCCAGCCGGACCATCATGGAACCCGCCGCCAGCCTGCTGAAATTGCTGAACATGAGGGTCTCCTCGCCCAGCTTAATCTGGAGTGGACCGTACTGCACCATGGAACCGCCGCACTTGGGGCACTTGCCCGTCTCCGGGTGCTTGCTGAGGAATTCCTCCTCCCTCCTGGCGGCCCTCTCCTGGGCAGCCTGCTCCCTCTCGAGCTGATTCTTCACGTATTCACGGAGGGACTGAGCATCCCTGGCCCTGCCGGTTGCGAGGATCTTTTGCGCCAGCTCCACCTCATCCATATCCGCGTATTTATCGAAACAGTTCGGGCACACCACCTCGGTATCATAACCGCAGGTAAGTTTTTTGCCGCCGAATGCGGGGATATCTTCACCGCAAAATATACATGTCCTGGCCATGCCGCACCTCCCTTTGAAACTCATCTTGTTAGATTATACCATATCCCGGCCCCATGTTAACAGATCAATAAAAAACGGCCCCGCAGGGCCGTTACCTCACCACTTCACCGGGTGGCTCCAGCACACCAGGAAGGCGAACACCAGGGTCGCCGCCGCGAAGGCTGCCGCCCTGCGGATCAGACCTTTGCTGTTTTTGGTACAGTTCATCTCCTGAATGCATTCAATGACCCAGAGCACCAGGTACAGCACGAAACCGGCTAGATCCGTGCCCTCCACGAAGGTATACATCAGATTCATGATGATCCCCATGGACATGCTGAACTGGATCACTCCCAGAGCAGTCCTTCCGTCCTTGTGATTCCACAGGAACTTCTCGCTCAGTATGAAGTTGAAAAATATCACCACGAAGGCCAATGCCTCCAGCCCCAGGATCACGTATCCGCTTTTGCCGAAAAGCTCCAGGCCGGATGCCACAAAGGCACACACCACCGGCGCCAAGCCTGCAGCGATCGCCGCCCAGAGCAGCGGCTTGTTTACCTTTATGTCCTCTTCTTTTGCCTCAATGAGCTCGGTGACCGTGACTCCCAGCGCCTCGGCCAGGTCGTCCATGATGCCGGGGTCCGGGAAGTTCACCCCGTTCTCCCACTTGCTCACGGCCTTGTTGGTGACGTTCACCTTATCTGCAAGTTCACGCTGGGTGAAACCATTCTGTTTTCTTAATGTGTAGATCTTTTTACCCATTGATTCTGCATCCATCTCATAACCTCCGCAAAACAATCTATCCCAGGCGCCCCCGAAATGTCAATCGATTTAAAGTAGACCTCGCGGAATTGGCGGGGGGGGTACTGCTGGGATTCATTTTTTGAAAATAAGCAGTAGGGTTCAGGGGTTTTTTACTGCTGGAGATCAAATTCTTAAACCAGGCAGTAATTTCGTTTGGGGTTTTTACTGCTGGATCTTGTTTTTTGCGGATAAGCAGTAATTATCTGGGAATCCTTACTGCTGGAGATCAAAAAATGAATTCCGGCAGTAAACCGTGTAGACGCCCCATCCCATTTCCCCTTGACACACCTCCCTTCCCTATGCCATATTTAACATGGACAATTAGGGAGTAACTTGCGCAGCGATGCGTGACATATTTCGTCAGTACGGGAACACATCCCCGGAATATGTTGGAAGAAGTGAGACTTTTGCCGGATTCAGGGGTGAAAGTCTTTTATTATAGTAACCCCCATGCGACCCGGTCGCACACACTCAAACGGAGGTTAATTTCAAATGGATCTCAGCACAATACTATCATTGCTCGGAGGCGTTGCCTGCTTCCTTTTCGGAATGTCCGTCATGGGCGATTCCCTCAAAAAAGTTGCAGGCAGCAAGATGGAGATGATCCTGTACAAACTGGCAGGCAACCCAGTCAAGGGCATCATCCTGGGCACAGGCGTGACCGCAGCCATACAGTCCTCATCGGCCACATCAGTCATGGTGGTGGGCTTCGTCAACTCAGGCATGATGACGGTGCGCCAGGCCATCGGAGTGATCCTTGGCGCCATCCTGGGAACCAGCATCACCGGCTGGATCCTGGCCCTTAACAGCATCGGCGCCTCCGGCGTGGCGTCATTTTTCAGCACAGAGATACTCACGGGCATAGTGGCCCTGATCGGCATCATCCTCTGGATGTTCTCCAAGAAGGCCTCCCGCAAAAACATCGGAGGCATCATGATGGGCTTCGCAGTCCTCATGTACGGCATGAGCATGATGTCCGGAGCCATCTCCCCCTTAAGAGAAGATCCGCATTTCATAAACATGCTGACCAGCTTCACCAACCCGATTCTGGGCGTGCTGGCCGGCGTCCTGATCACTGCGGTGATCCAGAGCGCCAGCGCCGCGGTAGGTATCCTCCAGGCACTGTCCATGACCGGCGTGGTGGAATTCGACATGGCCCTGCCCATCCTGATGGGTATCGGCATCGGCGCATCCGTCCCCGTGATGCTCAGCGCCCTGGGCGCCAGCACCAACGGCAAGCGAACCGCCTTCGTGTACCTGATCATCGACATACTTGGCGCAATCCTGGTGGGCATCATCTTCTACGGACTCAACGCCGTCATCGGCTTCAGCTTCATGAGCAAGACCATGACCATGGTGACCATCGCCCTTACCAACACACTGTACAGGCTGGCCGTGGTCATACTGCTGGCCCCCGCCATCGGAGCCCTGGAACGGATCGTGGTGACCCTCTTCCCCACAGGCGAAGAGGCCGCCGCCGAGCAGGCCGACATGGACCGTCTGGAATCCAGATTCCTGGAGCACCCCACCCTGGCCCTGGCCCAGAGCAGGACCGTCATCGACTCCATGGCCGCCAAGGCCGCCGAGAGCGTCCGCGAAGCCATCGCCGCCAGACGCGACCGGAACAAGGTCTCCCTGAGGCGAGTCTTCGACCTTGAGAGCGTCATCGACAGATACGAAGACAAACTGGGCACATACCTGTTCAAAATAACCTACGCCGACACCACCGACGAGCAGTCCAGAGAGATCAGCGAATACATGAGAGTGCTTTCGGACTTCGAGAGGATCTCCGACCACGCCCGCAACGTGGGCGAATCCGTGGAAGAGATCCAGGACAAAAAACTTGTCTTTTCAGAGCCCGCCGAGAAAGAGCTCCGCGTCCTGGAAGAGTCCATCTTTGAGATCACCCATCTCACCATGCAGGCTTTCATCAACAATGACAGAGAGCTGGCCCTCAAGATCGACCCCCTGGAAGAGGTCATCGACGACCTTTGCGACGCCATCAAGGCCAACCATGTGGAAAGAGTCAGACGCAGAGCCTGCTCCCTGGAGAACGGCTTCGTGTTCAACGACCTTTTGACGGATTACGAGAGGATCTCCGACCACTGCTCCAATATCGCAGTGGACATCCTGGAGTCCGGCCCCGACGGGGTGGAAGCCCACGAATACCACATGCAGCACGACTACAGAAACAACGAAGATTTCCGAAAATACTTCAGCGAATACAAAGAAAAATACATTCTGTAAAGATACCAAAAAGAGTGCGGGAACGCACTCTTTTTTAATGCTTTTATCAGTCTGCCGGGCAGCCCGCTACACGATGCTGTGAACGATGCTGAACACTATGATCCCCACCAGGATCAGCGAGTACAGACAGAAGAACAGCTTCGGTATCCGCTTCTCACTGTCCGTGAAGGACACGTAGCGCTTGTTGTTTAGCTTGTCCGACATTATCCGCCACTCAGCGTCGTACAGCTTGACCGGCAGCTGCTCCTCCAGGAGCTTTATCACCTTCATCTTGGCGGCGTTCAGCGTCCCGTAGGCCTCCAGAATGTGGATCCATGAAATGTCCAGAATGATGCCCGCCGCGCACATGAAGGCCGCGACGATCAGCTTCACTGAATCGTCGAACACCCCGAAGGCGACGCCCAACAGACCGGTGAGAGCACTGTTCACGCTGATGTAGAAAGAGTTCACCGACTGCCGCCTGGCCACCAGGTCCTCGGAAGTCTTCTGGAACATCTTGTACTGCTCCACCAGCTCGCCTTTGCGCTGAGACCGGTTCTCCGGCGGGAGATCCACATAGGACGCGGAGAATATGGGATAGTATTCATTCACGTAATCGTCGATCCTCTGCTTGATCTGCTCCAGAGTCATCACAGGCGCGACCAGCCTTTTTTGCTTGGTGAAGCGGTCAGTGATCATGAGATAGTCCGGGATCTTATAGTTGTTGGGATTGTAGAGCATGATCAGCTTGTTGTACTTGACGGCGGTCTCCACCTCCCAGCCCATGGTGTCTTTTTTGGAATCATTGCCGGCGTCCGCGCCGATGACCACGATCACCGCATGAGACATCTTGATCTTGGCGGTGGCGTCCTTTTTCCAGGGAATGTCCTCCCCCGACTCCAGGGTGAGGAT
Source organism: Bacillota bacterium (assembly GCA_016284485.1). GTDB lineage: Bacteria > Bacillota > Clostridia > Peptostreptococcales > Anaerovoracaceae > RUG754. The sequence continues at coordinate 4,484 of JAEEOX010000152.1, forward strand.
GCTGCAGTTCGCAGAAGTATTGGGGCCGTCATCTTTAGAGCCGCGGAGATAAGGCTCGATGACCTCCTTGACCATGTTGTAGTCCTGGCCCGAATGTATCATGAATACGTTAATCATGTGATCACCTCTTCTAGTCCTGAAGTTCAATGAATGGCGCGAAGATCGTGGGAGTCGCAGTTTCGGTGCCGTCATCCATCGTGACCGTGCCAGCGTCGCTTAACTCGCCCCAGACTGTCACCCTGTCTCCCTCCGAGAATCCGGCCGCACCGCTCTTGGGACTGTAGAGCACCATTATGAGCTGCGGTTCACCGTCTTCGGATACGTCCACCAGATATCCCGCAAAAGACTTCCCTAAGATCTTTTC